>CAZVXD010000018.1:0-13845 GCA_964631335.1 uncultured bacterium | reverse complement strand
CCATAGGTAAAAACGCGAAAAACAAGCAGGCTGTCCTTTATGCTTTGTTCTACATGGGATTGGTTTATTACGAAAGAGAAATGTATGAAGATTCGGTAGAATTTTTAAACAAAGCAATAAACGCGGGGCCGAATCTGTACGAAGCTTACTATTATCTGGGTAAAGCTTATGAAAAACAGGGATTAAACAATCTATGTACACAAATATGGGAAAAACTTATTAAAATAAACAAGTATAATATTTGGGCTAAAAAAGCGGAGGAAGAAATAAATGGTAAATGAGTACTGGGAACTAAATAAAAAACCCTTCTCAAACACTCCCGACTTGAGCTTTCTTTTCAACAGTGAAGAATTCGAAGAAGGCTATGCCAGACTCTTATACAATATAACCGAAATCAGAGGGGGATTAACCCTGGTAACGGGAGAAATAGGAAGCGGAAAAACGTACCTCGCGAATGCCCTAAAAGAAAATTTAAAAAGCGAAAAAATACTTCCATTTATAATCAGGAATCCAAAGCTTTCTTCTACTCAGTTGATAAAAACAATCCTGCAGAAAATCGGAGTAGAAGATGTTCCCCGATTTAAACTCAAAGTTCTTAATTCTTTAGAATTAACTCTGCTTGATTTGAACAGAAAAAAAATTACGGTTGTTGGATTAATCGATGAAGCACAGATACTTTCCCTCGACGCTCTGCGCGAAATTCGCCTGCTGTTAAACCTGGAAACCCCTGAAGAAAAGCTTTTGCATCTGGTTTTACTCGGACAACCGGAATTAAAAAAGAAAATCGATAGGGTACCGCAGTTAAAGCAAAGGGTAAATATTCGTTTTCACTTAGAACCTCTAAGCGAAAAAGAAACTCAATCTTATATAAAACACAGACTCAAAATAGCGGGATGCGAAAAGGAAATATTCGAACAAAAAAGTATAGAAAAACTTTATGAAATAAGCAATGGCATTCCGAGAGTAATAAACAATATCGCTCAAAACGCGCTTTTCATCGGCGCTACTGAAAACTTAAAAAAAATTCCTCCGGATGTAATAGAATCTGTGGCAGCCGACCTGGAGATCTAATTGAAAAAAAGGAAAAAAATCAGTTTTAAGAAAATATTATCTAAAAAAGAAAAAGAAGAGAAAACTCAACTCGAGGAAGAACCAATAAAAAAGGAACCATCAGGAAAAAAGGAATCCGTAGAAAAAAAACGAGAAGAAAAAAAAGAAACCTATACGAAGAAAATCCCGGCGCGAAAAGATATGTCGGAGAACGCCGAAAAAACAAAAACTCCCTCGAAAGTGGAAGAAATAATGATAGTAAAGGCAGAAAACGAGTTCTACGGAATATCTCTGGATAAAGTGGAAGAAATAAGGAATGAAATAAAATTGACTCAAACCCCTCAACTCTCTGAATTCCTATCGGGAATAGCCGAAATAAGAGACCTGATAATACCTGTAGTCAATCTCGCAAAATTATTCGGTCTTGAAACAGAAGACAAAACAGAGGGGAAAATACCTGTTATAATAGTAGAAATTTCGGAACAATTCGTAGGACTTCAGGTATCTAAAATCGTCGAAATTATTGAAATTCCAATGACTGATATACTACCCCTCCCCGATATTTTTCCTCCCAAACTCTTTTCGGGCGGAATACCCTATAAATCTATCGTTGTGGGCGTTATCAATACTGAGAGCTTATTAAAAGGTAAACAAATACAATCTTTTAAGGAGAAAATAGATGAAGTTATCAAATAAATTTGCTTTAATATCCGGGCTTGCAAGTTTTGCCACGGGAACTCCGCTAATGCTTTCCTGTATCCGTTGGACCATTCCTTTTGAAAAACAAAATAAAACCCTTTTGTTTATATTATTTCTGTCTCTGATTCTTGCCGGTCTTTTCTATTTCTATCATAGAAATAGACTACAAAAAGCAATTTCAGAAGAAAATCAAAAAGCCGTCTACGATACACCCCTTATTGCCGGACTACACGCGTTCCTTAATTTCGGCATTTTAATTCTACTTTTTTCTTTAATTTTTAATCCTATACTCGATTTAACCTCTCTCAAAAACATTTTAAAAATCGGGTTTTACTCTATACCCATAGGCCTGGTCGAGTTGAGTATTATATATCACCTTGGATTTGTCATCCTTATCCCTTACTATAGTTCGCTCGAAGAGGCAAAATTCACAGGACTTAACCTGACTCAGAAAATTCTATTATTAGGCGCTCCCGCGATAATTTTTTCGGTTTTCACCGGATATATTTTAACAAAATCCTGGCTCGGCATAATTTACCTTCTTTTCCCTTCTTTCTTAATCTGGATTCTAATTAGGACGATTAAAGAACCTATCGTATGCGTGCAACAAAGAATTCAAAAAATTCTAAATGAACCCCTTACTTCCTCCGGCGAAACAACAAAACTCCTATCCGGAGATGAAATAGCATTATTAAACGATTTTTTCACGCTTTTCTTAAAAAGAACAACTTCTATAATCTCAAAAATAAAGGAAACAGCAGATACGGTTAAAACACAGGGAGAAGCTATCCTGAGCGGAATAAGAAAGCTTTCTTCGACCTCTCAACAAATCGATAATTCAGCCCGTGAAATACTAACTAATAAAGACGAAAGCGCGCTGGCTGTAAATTCCGTGGAGAAACAGAATGAGGAGCTTTCCGCTCTGTCTGCCGAAATAGAATCCCAGGTCAAAACGCTCACAAACACATCCAAGAAATCTATAGAACTTGCCAACTCCGGGGAAACAAAATCCGAAGAAGGTGTAAATAAAATTAACAGCTTTGTCCGGAAAATAGAAGAAGGCTCCAAGAGTCTTGAAGAATTATCTTCGGCTTTCGACGAAATCAAAGAATTTAACTCTCTGATGGAACAGATCTCCGACGACACAAACCTTCTTGCATTAAACGCATCCATAGAAGCCACCAGAAAAAAGGGCGACGAAAGCAAAGGCTTCAGTGTAATAGCAGACGAAATACGTAAACTTTCAAATGACTCAGCTTCATACCTGGAAAAAACAAAAGATAATATAAAAAGGATGAGTGACGCGGTAAAATCTATTGTCGAATCTACGGAAAAATCAAAAGCTATATTCGAGGACAGCAAATCGATTATAAAAAAGACGGCTGAGGACTTAAAGGAAATTTCGGAATCCATCGGAATGAGCACAAATATGGCAGACCAGATTCACGGAATATTAAAAGAAGAATCTAATTCCATAGAAGAGATAAAAAAATCGACGAAGAAATTATCTTCAATAAACGAGCAACAAACGGAATCGGTTTTGACACTGTCAAAAGAGACAGAAGAGCAAGTCGCTTTGATGAAAGACACCGAAACAAGAGCTCAAACTTTACTATCTTTATTAGGCAAAATACAGGAAAACAGCGATACAAAAATTGAATAAAATTCTTATCTTCTCTCTGGGAAATATTCTTTTCGGAGTAGACATTGATCAGATAGAATCCTTAAGCAGGCTGGAAAAAACAAAAAAAGTCGCCAAAAGTCCGCAATGGATCGGAGGGCTGGCAAAGCACAGGAATCAAATGTTCCCGCTGGTAAAACTCTGGGAAATCCTAAATCTTGACGCGCCCCAAAAAAAAGTTTTACTGCTTCCGTCCGCTTTTGATTACTGCGCTTTCCTTATTTCAGGAGTTAAAGGAATTTATGAATTCGAAACGGATAAAGAATCGAGTAAGATCTTTGATCTGCCTTATTTGACAGGCTTCGGAACTTTTAAAGACAAAATAGTCATCGAAATCCGGCTGGATAAACTGCTAACAAAAAAACAAAAGCGAACACTGGAAAAGTTGAATAAAAAAAATGGAAAAAAGTAAAATTCCACGTTGGAAATTAATCATCGGAAGTTTTTTCTTTTTAGGGAAAATCAAAGGCGGAGGCACGTGGTCATCTATTGTTACCGGAATAATTCTGTTTTTTTTTCTGAATTGGACCTCTCCTTATTATTTTTTTATCTGTATTGGGGTTTTATTATTAAGTATACTATTATCTCTCGGAATCAAGGATGATCCATCATGGTTTACCCTCGACGAAGTCACAGGCACAATCATAACCTTCGCTTTTCACGGCAAAGATGTATCGATATTGATCGTTGGATTAATTTTATTTCGACTTTTCGATATTTTTAAACTCCCTTTCATTAAAAAAGCGGAAAAGATAAAAACAGGAATAGTTTTAGACGATATATTAGCGGGAATACTGGCAAGCGTATTCTTGTTCGTTTTACATTCTATAAAATATTTCTAATGAATAAAAAACTTAGAAAACTGCTCGAAGATACAGGATTCCTATTAAAGAAAAAGGGATGGACTATTTCGGTAGCCGAGTCATGTACGGGAGGTTTGATAGGTTCTCTTTTGACCTCGGTCCCCGGGAGTTCCGATTATTTCGCAGGTGGAATAATCGCTTATTCCAACGAAGTGAAAAGAAACCTGCTTTCAGTCTCTTCCCAAACGCTAGATGAATTCGGAGCAGTATCTGAAGAAACCGTAAGGGAGATGAGCCGAGGCGTAAAGAAACTGTTAAAAACCGATGTAGGCATCTCGGTTTCCGGGATTGCCGGACCCACCGGAGGCAGTAAAAACAAACCGGTGGGAACTATTGCTCTGGGAGTTGACATTCCGCGGAAGATAATTACTAATATATTGAATCTTAAAGGAGATAGGAATAAAATAAGAGAAAGAGCAGCTGCCGAGGCTCTGAAAATGTTAAGAAATCTACTGGAGGAATAAAATAAGACTTTTTACCGCTGTCGATATACCCGATGAAGCAAAGGGAAAGATTTCAGCTCTTTCCAATAGCTTAAAAACTCCTTCCTATGTTAAGTGGACAGAAAAGGAGAATTTACACATTACTTTAAAATTCCTGGGTGAAACCGATAAAAAAACCGAGATAGAAAAGAAAATCATGGAAATCGAGAAAATTTTTTCTCCTTTCGATGTTTCTCTGAAAAACGTAGGAGCTTTTCCCTCTAACCGGAAAGCAGGGATTCTCTGGGTCGGGATCGAAGAAGGCGAGAATAATCTAATCGAGCTGTTCAAAGCCATAGATAATAAAACCTCCGAACTCGGGTTTGAAAAAGAAGGGAGAAAATTTACACCCCATATAACTTTCGGCAGGGTGAAAAAAGGTAAATATAGCTTAACAGAAAATATAGAATTTTCCTTTCACCCCTTCCCCGTAAAAGAAATAACGCTTTTTAAAAGCACCCTGACACCAAAGGGAGCCATATACGAAACCATCTCCGCAATCCCTCTGAGAGGTAATTCTTGAACTTCCATCCTCCTATATCTTATCTTCTGGTAACCCTGATGCTTGCTTTTATGGCGGCTTCAATTAAGCGTTCCAGGATAATAGACTTCATCGGCGAAAGGATACTCAAAGGAAGAAATGAACGGACCGCCACTATGATGCTCATCGCGTTATCATATATCCTGGCACCTTTTTTTCTCTCCTTTGTGTTGATCTCCTCTTTTGAAAATTACGTTCTGCGTTTTAAAGAAAAAGAAAAAACGCTGAGCCTTCTGGTAGGCTCAGCTATAATGGGAAGCATAATCACTCCTTTCGGAAATCTCAGAAACATCTTTATATCTATAGCTCTCGGAAAAGGATCTCCAACCATAGAATTTACTTCTTTCGTTTCTCTAATGCTGCCTCTCTGGATAGCAAGCTTTGTTATTTTCCTTGCGGTAGCTTATTTTATATGCGAAAAAAACAAAATAAAAGAAACAAATATTATTGTGGAATGGAGAAAGCCTGAACTGATTTTCTCGATAATACTCATGTTTTTCGTTTTCGGATATTTTAACGTGGGCAAAAACTACAACATTAACATTATGGGATTAATCATTCTGGGAGGAATCTTCTGTGTTGTGTTTATGGGAACCGGTCCTCTAAAAGCTGTCAACTGGTGGCTTTTTATTCCGGTCGGAGTTTCTTTCGTAATTTACTATCTTGTCCGTTTTCTAACTCTACCCGAACTTAACTTAAATCCCTGGATAATATATTTAACCGGCAGTATAGGCTCGGCGGGGCTTTCATCAAATTTACTCTCATTTATACTCCCGTTATTAATTTCAAATAAAACAATTATATTATATTCTGCCGCGGTTGGGAGCCTAGCGGGAATACTGGGCTCATATGAAACAATCTGGATATGGAAAAAAGGGAGAACTAAGCTTAAATTGAGTTTATTATTCTATATGTTCGCTATACTTCTATCAATATCGCTTATAATACTTTTTCTCAGGAGGTAATAATCATGGATAAAGATAAAGCAAAAGCCATAGATTCAGTAATAAGTAAAATAAATAAACAATACGGAGAAGGGGCATTGATGAAATTAGGCACGAAAAAAACAATAGATGTCCCCGTAATACCGACCGGCTCTCTTTCTCTGGACGCGGCGCTGGGAATAGGAGGAATACCCAGGGGTAGAGCTATAGAAATATACGGAAAGGAAGCTTCGGGCAAAACCACTCTCGCGCTTCATATCGCGTCGGAATCTCAAAAAAGAGGAGGAACAGTAGCATTCATAGACGTAGAGCACGCTCTCGATCCAAAGTACGCGCGAACTCTGGGTGTAAACACTGAAGATCTACTGATATCTCAACCCGACACCGGAGAAGAAGCCCTGGAAATAGCAGAAATGTTAGTCAGAAGCGGAGCTGTAGATCTGATTATCATAGATTCTGTAGCGGCTCTCGTACCTAAAGCCGAAATAGAAGGAGAAATGGGAGATGCCCATATGGGTCTCAGGGCGCGTTTGATGTCTCAGGCTTTGAGAAAATTGACGGGCGTCTTAAGCAAGGCTTCGACTTCCGCGATTTTTATAAACCAGGTCAGACAGAAGATAGGTATTTCCTTCGGAAATCCATACACAACGCCGGGAGGAATGGCTCTGAAATTTCACGCCTCGGTCAGAATGGATATCAGAAGAATAAGCTCTCTGCAGCAGGGTAATGATTCCATAGGAATCAGGGTAAAAGTCAAAGTCGTTAAAAACAAACTCGCGCCTCCTTTTAAGGAAGCGGAATTCGACATAATGTACGGCACGGGTATATCAAAAGAAGGAGAACTTATCGATTTCGGACAATCGTTAGGGCTGATTGACAAATCCGGCGCCTGGTATAGTTACGGAGAAACTTCCATCGGGCAGGGAAGAGAAAACGCGAAAATCTTCCTTAAAGAAAATCCTGAAATATCGGAGGAATTGGAAGGTAAAATAAGAGAATCACTGAACATCGATAATGGGAAAGATAACCAGGATAGAGCAGCAGAAGAAGAAAAAGAATAGAGTCAACATATATATAGATGGCGAGTTTTATTCAGGTCTCTATAAAGACACAGTTATAAAATTTCACCTCTATGAGAATAAAGAAATCACACCCTCTGAGATTGATCGAATTAAGGAATTTGAAGATTTTGCCGACGCGAAAGAAAAAGCCATAAATTATATTTCGTACAGAGAACGATCAAAAAAAGAGATTGAAGATTACCTCAAGAATAAAGAAATAGAAGAAGTAATAATACAAAAAATTTTATCGGACCTGGAAAAAGCCGATTTAGTCAACAATCAAAAATTCGCTTCCGACTGGGTAAAAGACAGAAACAAAAATAATCCCAAAGGCAATTTCGCGCTAAAAATGGAATTGAAAGAAAAAGGAATTAATGATTCCGAGATAGAAAAGATTCTTCAGTCGGTAGACGAGAAAAAAAACGCGTTAAAGGTTTTCGAAAAAGCCGTCAGAAAATACGGTAAAAAGAAAAATGCTAAAGAAAAAATCTCCCAATATCTGCAGCGGCGTGGATTTCATATACAAACTATCCTGGAAGTTCTTCGGGAAGAATTTTGACCATAGAGAAAAAAATAAAGAAAAAAGCCGGAGAAATAGGCTTCGATCTGGTCGGAATAACCGATTTGAAGCCTTCTGCTTACCAGAAAGAATACAAAAAATCAATAGCTAAAAATTTAAACGGAAATCTGAAATATCTTAAAGAAACCGAAGAAGAAAGACTTTCTCCTGAAATAAAATTTCCCTGGGTAAAGAGTGTTGTGGTTGTAGGTGTAAATTACTGGCAGGGGACTTTCCCCGCTTTAAAAAAGGACCAGGTACGCATATCACGATACGCGATGGGAAAAGATTACCATATGGTAATCTCGGAAAAACTATCCCTGTTTTCCGAATTCTTAAAAAAAGAAACGAAAATAAAGAAAACAAAGTGCTACACGGACACGGGACCCCTTCCGGAAAAAGAACTGGCACAGCGAGCCGGGCTCGGCTGGATAGGTAAAAACACTCTTCTAATAACGGAAGAATTCGGGTCATGGGTTTTCTTAGGAGAAATCCTCGTGGATACCGAATTAAGCCCCGACGAACCGGCTAAAAACCGTTGCGGAGATTGCGATATATGCATTTCGACCTGTCCCGGCAACGCACTTATCCTGCCTTACATTCTCGATACAGAAAAATGCACGGCATTTCAAACGGTCAAGAAAAAGGGAGATTTACCCTCCTGGTTCCCGAATAAAAATAACGATTATATTTTCGGCTGCGATATCTGCCAGGAAGTTTGTCCCTACAATTCAAACGCCATCACGACTAAAACAAAAGACTTTTTACCCGATAACAGGTTAATCAATCCCTCTTTAGAGTATCTTAAAAATCTATCGAAAGAAGAATTCAATTCACTGTTCTCAAAAACCCCTGTTAAATGGGCGGGCAGAGAAGTTTTTGTCAGAAATTTAAAGGCTTTTACAAAAAAATTTCAAAGTCTTCAACATCAATAGTTCTCCGCTTTTTTTGTTTGTTACAGAACACCGGTATCGGATAAGAAATAGGAGCATACCTCTGCGGAAACCGTGTCAAAAGTCATATTTTCTGCGTAGGGCGAACCTTCAGGTTTGCAAAACGAACGATTACCAGTGTCTTAGCACGGCTAAAGCCGTGCCCTACGAGTTAAATTTGGGGTTTTGTCACAGCCTCTGCGTCGATTCGCGTAACATTTCTTTATTTTCAGACAACACCTGAGCTTACCCCGGGTTAGGAGAGTTTTTTAAGCGACATTTTTCCTTTCGGTGTCTTTGTGCCTTCGTGGTAATTTTATATTTAATACTTGCAAAAACAATAAGCTCCTGTATATTGTTGAATATAGTTGAATAAAAATTCATTTTAATGCGAAAAGGGGAGGAAGGCAGAAAATGAGTGGAATTGTTGGTATTGTCACAAAAAAAGACTGCAAGGAAGACCTTTTTTACGCGACCGACTATCATTCTCATCTGGGAACTTCATACGGCGGACTTGCAATCTTCGACGGAAAAAGGCTGCAAAAAAAAATACACACAATAGAAAAAGCGCAATTTAAAACAAGGTTTTTAGAAGATATCGATTACGCGCTTATGGAAGGGCGCTGCGGTATAGGAGTAATAAGCGATAGGGACACGCAGCCTCTTATTCTCAGACTCAAATTCGGAGAATATTCGATATGCGGAACGGGCTTTATTAATAATCAAATCGAACTGGCAAAAGAATTAATCTCTGAAGGCGCGATATTTTCCGAAATGGTAAGCGGTTGTCCCAACCAGATAGAGCTTGTCGCTAAATTAATCAACAAAGGGAACGACCTGGTCGATGGGATTGAATATATGCAGTCGCGAATCGACGGTTCCATGTCCTTACTCCTTCTGGGAAAAGAAGGATTGTACGCGGCAAGAGATAAATACGGCAGGACTCCTCTGGTTTTAGGAGAAAAAAAAGGCGCTAAAATCGTGGTCTCCGAGACCTGTTCGTATAAAAACCTTGGGTTTAAAACAAGGAAATTTATCGGTCCCGGAGAAGTAATGCTCTTAAACGAAAATAAAACTGAAGTCTTAAAAGAAGCCGGCAATGACCTGCGCCTATGTACTTTTCTCTACGTTTACACCGGATTCCCCGCCTCTGAATACGAAGGAAAAAATGTCGAAGAGTTCAGAGAAGATTCCGGAAGACTTATGGCACGCAGTGACAATATAGATGCCAACCTGGTCACTGGGATAGCGGACTCCGGAACGGCTTACGCTTTTGGTTATTCAAACGAATCCGGGATACCGGTAAAAACACCTCTGCTAAAATACACCCCGGGCTGGGCGAGAAGTTACGTCCCACCAACTCAGGAGAGAAGAGATCTAATAGCCTTAATGAAACAGGTAACCGCAGAATCTTTGATTCAGGATCAACGTATTATAATAACAGAAGACTCCATAGTAAGGGGAACTCAATTGAAAAATTACCTTCTGGTTAAACTCTGGAACGCGGGGGCTAAAGAAATACATGCAAGACCGGCATGCCCCGCGCTTATGTTCCCATGCAAATATTTGTTTTCAACAAGAAAAATAGATGAACTATTCGCCAGAAGAATGATTAAAAGGATACATGGGAAACACATCGAAAAACTGAAACCTTATCTTGATCCCGATTCCAGAGAGTATTCCAAAATGCTAAAAGAAATGGAAAAAGACCTGAATGTAAGTTCTCTCAAATACCAGCGATTAGAAGATATGATAAAGGCAACAGAACTCGGCGAAGAAAATCTCTGCACCTATTGCTGGACGGGAAAAGAAGAATCAAGCTAAGATTTCTTTCACTTTTCTTAACAATTGAGCAACATCGTAAGGTTTTTCTAAAAAGTCGAATTTTTCTTTGGCTACATTTAAAATCTCAACTTTATCACTTATATAACCGCTGCTTAAAAGAATTCTAATATTTTGATTTTCAGAGAAAAGCTCCTCGACAAAAGCTAAACCGCTTCCATCCGCCAATATAACATCGCTGAAAACCATTTTTATTTCTTCTTCATTTTTTTCAAAAATTCTTTTCGCTTCCTCTATGCTGTCAGTTTCAAATATGGAATACCCGTTTTCCTTTAATACCCTGGAAAGAAAAGTTCTCGTAATTTCTTCATCCTCCACAATGAGTATTGTCTCTCCTGCTCCCCGCAGCTCTGAAAGAGGAATGTCGCTTTTATTTTTCAATTCTTCTTCTTCATAAGATAGAGGTATGTAAATTTTAAAAGCAGCACCCTTCCCGGGTTCGCTTTCCACATTTATCCATCCCTCATGCTTTTTGATTATCTCTTGCACCACAGACAATCCAAGTCCTGTTCCATTTTCTTTCGTAGTATAAAACGGGGCAAAGATTTTTGAAAGTTCTTCCTCACTCATCCCGATACCCGTATCCGAAACCGTCAAACAAACAAATTCTCCGGCGTAAGAATAAGGAATTCCGCTAATTTCACTATCTCCGATAGTAACTTTTTCTGTCTTTATATATAACTCTCCGCCTTCGGGCATGGCGTCCCGGGCGTTAACAATTAAGTTTAATACTACCTGTTTTATTTGAGTGATATCCCCCTTGATATTCATTGAGTCTTCAGCTATATCACCAGAGGAAACAATATCCTCTCCTACCAGGCGGTCGATCATATCTTTCACTTCATTTACTACTGAATTCAAATTCATCACTTCGAGTTTTGTGGGACCTTTTCTGCTAAAGGCAAGTAGCTGCCCGGTGAGTCTTGCCGCCTGATTTGCCGCATAAAGAATTTCTTCGAGCATCTCTCTTTTAGAATCATCTCCCGGGATTTCATCGAGGAGAAGACTTCCGTAGCCTATTATCACCGTCAGAAGGTTATTAAAATCATGAGCGATTGTTCCCGCGAGCCTACCCACAGATTCCATCTTCTGCGCTTGAAATAATTGTAAGTTTATTTTTTCTTTTTCCTCTTCAGCTTTTTTATAATCTGTTTTATCAGTAAAAAAACCCACGTTGCAATCCCTTCCCTCTATGCACATCAAGGTTGTGGCTATATCGGTATATATGACCATTCCGTTTTTCCGTAAACAGGGGACCAGTGAAACTAAAGTCTTTTCTCCGCGCGCCTGCAACTCAAAATCTTCAACCACATCCTCCACCAAATCTTTTGGATGAATATCATACACTCCCATTTTCTTCAATTCTTCTCTCGAATAACCCAGCATACGGCATATCGCGGGGTTGGCATACAAAAATTTCTTATTTTTAACTTCTGCTACGAGTATACCTTCCGGAGAATTTTCAAACAACGTTCTGTATCTCTCCTCACTTTCCTCGAGCTGTTTTGTCTTTCTCCTGACCTGAATTCCGGATGTTATAGAGACCAGCAAAAGAAAAAGAAAAATCCCTCCGACTAAGAACATCGCTTTCTTGATCCAGGGGTATACTACAAATCTTTTTGTAATCGGTCCTTCAAAATATTTTTCCAATAAATTATAATATGCCGAATCCTTGTTAGCCTTCATTTCTTTTATGCGATGATCTATTCTTGCAATCAAAAGAGGTGTTAAGGAAGATTTTTTCGGAAAGGCAAATCTTAAATCCGCCGGCTGAAAAACTATAGGCGTTCTTTTAACTTTATATTCTTTTTCGTTTAGGTTGCCGAAATTTTTGTTCACAACACCCGCGTCAACTTCTTTTTTTTCCAATAGTTTAAACACATCGCTATAGTTGTCCGTTTCTACAAAAATACAATCTATCCCGAACTTCTCTGTTAGTTCCTTTATGCCGTCTTTGCTTTTATAATTAACACTGCCATTTAAGACCGCTATTCTTTTATTGCCTAAGTCCGGGAATGATTGGATATTTGAACCTAACGGCACATAAACTCTAGCCCAGCTTATAAAAACCGTTTCATCCTGAAAAACATATTCTTTGGACCTTTCTTCTGTATATGCCACATCCGGCATTACATCTATCTTTCCTTCCGCTAATCGTTGAATACATTCATCCCAGGTGCCATGAACCCATACGATATTCCAATCCTCCCGCGAAGCTATAGTACCCAAAAGGTCTACCCAGAAACCGGAAGGGATTCCTTCATCGGCGAATATCTTGGGTTCATTTTCGTAAATACCCGCTTTTATGGTCCTGGGATTACTGGAGAAAATAGCCGGAAGTGTGACCGTCACATATAAAACTGAAAACACTATAAATAATACAAGACGTCTTTGCATTTTTTAATATTTCTCCTATATCAAGGATTATAAACGTTTTTCCATTGAAAGTCAACCCGAACTTACTCTCTGTTATTATCATAATATTAGCGTGTAGATGCGTAACAGAGTACGGAGGGACGTCTTTGCGGTGCAATTTTTTTGTGTTAATCTTGTGGAATTTGTGGTTTACTTTACCAGTATCATCTTTCTCGTTCGTGAGAAATCGTTTGCTTCGATTGTGTAGAAGTAAATTCCGGTCGCGAGATTTTCCGCGTAGAAATCGACCGAATGATATCCGGCGCTCTGTTTTTTGTCTATAATTACATCGACTCTCTGTCCAGAAACGTTATAAAGGTCTATGCGAACATGAGCCGCTCTCGGCAAGCCGTACTGAATGCGCGTAGCAGGACTGAAAGGATTCGGATAATTTTGTCCCAGGAAATAATCTGATGGTATTTTCGCAGGTTCTTCCAGACCTCCCTCTTCTCTTCTGATTTCCAGAGCGCTTAATTTCGCGTTGTCTGTTACGTTTATAAGTTCGATATTAAGTTCTCCGTCGGTTATATCTACGGGCATAACAACATCGTACGCGGTAAACTGGTCGGTACGGAAAATGATATCTAAATCTCTAATAATCCTTTCTCCTTCCATATCTACATGAAATACGCGAGCTCCCTGAGCGTCCTGATATATTTCGGCAAATTTAAATACTATATCATAGGAACCGTTATCCAGAGGAACGGAATAGCTGAAATCACCGTAGCGTTCAGTCTGATAGAGTTCGTCGTCTTCGGTGCCTCCGATAGCATTTG
>CAZVXD010000017.1:0-25966 GCA_964631335.1 uncultured bacterium | reverse complement strand
GTATTATCTCGGTATCGCTCATCAGAAAAAAACTATGGAATACTGGGACAAAGTAGTATTGGATTATCCGTCAACCGAGGCAACAAAGTTGGTACTCGAAGGAATGCGTCCTAAAGTAAAAAGAATAGACCCATCAAAATTTAAAAGTTCGATTATAACTGTAGATTTCATTTTGGGATTCCAAGACGGTTTACCCCCTCAAACCGCTGTATGGATAGAAGATAAAAATGGCAAATTCGTCAAAACCCTTTATGTATCTGGTTTCAGCGGACATGTAAAGGAAAATCAGCTCTGGTTAAAAGAATGGGCGACAGTATCTAAATATATAGATGCTGACGCGGTTGCTTCGGCAAGTATCGACGTAGGTCACCACATCTATCTGTGGGATTTAAAAGACTACAACGAAAAGAGGGTAAAATCTGGAAAATACTTTGTTAAAGTCGAAGTTTCTTCCTGGCCATCGATGAAGTATCAACTTGTTAGTATACCTATAGAAATCGGAGGAGAAGAAAAAAGATCAACAGTCGAAGAAGGCAATGTAATACCATCATTGGTAGTTACATATTATCCTAAAAAATAAAAAAGTACTGAAAACAAATAACATACCAAATAAATATTACTTATTAGCATACTAAGCTACTTAATATTGAAGCTCTTAGACTTTAACTTTTAGAGCTAAGCCTATAAAAGACAACGATTTTTCTGTGTTTTGTGGGAGCTATGTGGTTAGATTTTTTGACTATGGACTTTAGATTAACCGGAAGGGTTAACATAAACAACTTTTTCCTTTTCTAAAATCACAGTCCCCTTTGCCAGACCTTTAGCGCCCCGTACATATCTTTTCTGAGTATAAGAAACCGGAACGGATTTCGAATGTTTCAACTTACTGAATTTCGCCGCATAATACGCCGCCTCATGAATATCTTCTACGGGAGGAAATTTGTTTTTGTCTTTTACTCTTAAAATAGTGTGTGAACCGGGAGCATTTTTAACGTGCAGAAAAATATCATACGGACGAGCGAATGAGAAAGTGAGTTCGTGATTTGATTTGGCGTTTTTGCCTACCAGTATTTTGGAATCATTGGAGGTGGAAAATACGCGAAATTTAGAAGGAAAAGTCTCCTCCTCTGATTCTTTTTCCTTTTCCTTATAGAATTCCTTAAATTCTGTCAAATCTTCGGTATTTTCTAATTTTTCCATCTTCTTCCCAAGTATTTTCAATTCATTTTTTATCTTTTCTTTTCTTATTTCCTCACTTTCCGCCTTTCTCTTTTTCTTCTTGAAAAGTTCAAAATATTTCTTAGCGTTTTCCATTACGGAAAGAGCCGGATCAATTTCGATCTCTAATTTTTCACCGAGATAATCAAGAAATATTTTATCCTCAGAAGCATCTATCTTCTGCCGATACGTAAGCAAAGCATTACCCTTCAGTTCATAAAGCGAAGGGTCCTCAGGTTCATTCAATCTGCTTAAGATTTCTTCCCTCTTCAGTATTTGCCTTTGCAGTTGCTTTTCTATTATTCCTCTTTTCTTATTTTCCTCTTCTTCCCTATTTTTTTCTTCGAAATAGTATATTATGGCTTCGTTCATCCTCGCGAATCTCTTCCCCTCGGGTAAAATATAAGGAGAAAGAATATCGTCATAAACCGTTGGTCCAAAATTCTTCTCGGCAAAAGCTTTCACAAACTCTATACCTTTCAGCCTCAAATTATTAATAAATCCTACAGTCAAACCCAATACTTTTTCCTTATCTATTACGGCTTCTACAATTTCATTCTTAGAAGCCTGCAAGAGATCTAATCCTTCAGGTTCTGCCGGGTTTTTATATTTATTTTTTCTAACACTTTTAAAAGAATTCAATATTTCATCATTCTTAAGAAAAATACAGTCACTTCGTCTTCCGAAAATCTCGAACACTATTTTCAAATCTCCCTCAAGAGCAATCACCAATATTCTATCCAAACCGAGCTGTTCTATTTTCAATATTTTCTTACCCTTAAATAGGGAGGAGTAATAACCCTGACCTTTAAGCTCGGTGAAGCAAATATATGGAGCTCTTCTACTTAAATTAGCAGTTATAAAGTGATTTTTCAATACAATGGACACTCGATCTTTGTTACGAACAACGTCGTTTATTTCGGGCTGACTCTTTAAATTTAGTTCCTTTAATAAATAATGAAGTACTATTCCCGTAAACATTTATTAGTCCGAAGTCCAGAGTCCAAGGTCCATAGTCAAAAAATGGGGGCTATAAGTTTTAAATAAATAGTATGATTGGGATGTGTAGTGTCGCGCTGTTGCATCTTTATTTCTTTTGCCTTCTCTCAGGTTAATCAGTTCTCCTACCTCTCACAGCAAAATAGCAAACCCCTATGGAGATAAAATATAAGAAAAATAGAGGTATTGTAGTAACAAACATCGTAATTAAATCGATAGTAGGAGTAATTACAGCCGCAAAAATCAGTATAAAAATTATCGCGAACCTCCAATTTCTCGCCAGCAAACCCGGGGAAACCACGCCCAATTTACTCAAAAGAAAAAAAACAACCGGCATCTCAAAAGACAAACCAAAACCGGCTAAAATCCAGAGAATAAAACTAAAATATCTCGAAGTAGAGATAAGAGGTATCATAAAATCTGTCTGAAAAGACATGAGCATTCTAAGAATATACGGCAAGAATATATAATATCCTGTTATTATTCCGCCATAGAAAAAAATCACAAGAAAGATGAGGAAAGGAGTGGTGAATTTTTTTTCCTCGTCTGTTAAAGCGGGTACCAGAAAAAGATAAAATTGATGAAGTAAAAAAGGCAAGGAAAAGACGAGACCGGTCATAAAACTAATTTTAATTCGTATAAACAAAGCTTCCTGAGGCGCAAAAAAATAAGTTTTTCCCACGTAATCGGTAAATAATTTTATTAATTCACCGGAAAAAGAATAAACAATGCCTGTTGCAATCAGAAAAAATAATATCGATATAATAACTCTTTTTCTTAAATCTTCGAGATGGCTCCAGAAATCCTCGTCCATTATCGATGATGCTTCATATTCGCCCAGGTGGCAGCTCCGATAGCTCCGGCTTTATCCGGCAATTTCCCAATAGCTATATGAACATCTTCAAAAGGGCGCGAAGAGGAAAAAGATTGATTCGATTCAATCAGATCGATAATTATGTCTCCGGCTTTTGTGACACCCCCTCCGAGAACCACAATATCGGGGTCGAGAGCTTCCACTATATTTTTAATACCGATACTTAAATAAAAACCAAATTCATTTACTACTTCTAAAGCCGTTTCTTCATTTTTTTTTGCTTTATCGAAAATCTCCTTAACTGTCAAATCTTCTCCGGAAAGAGATTTATACCGGCCCGCAATACCATAACTACCTACAAAAGCTTCCAGGCAACCTTTCTTACCGCAATGACACAATGGTCCATCGGGATCTATTGTCATATGGCCGTATTCTGAAGCAAAACCACGGCTGCCTGTATAGACTTTGCCGTCTATAACAAATCCACCGCCCACGCCGGTACCGAGAGTAAGACCGACAACTATTCTATTTCCTTTTCCCGCTCCATATAGAGCTTCCCCAAGTATATAAGCATCGGCATCATTAAAAATATAAACGGCTCGGTTAGTTTCCTCGCGTAATTTCTGCTGCAAATCCAGCTCATGAACCGATGGAAGATTGGGCGGGCTATGGACTCTACCATTGCAAATAAAACCGGGAAAGCCTACACCAATAATATAATCCGAATTCGATTCATAACTTTTAATAACTTCTATTACTTCAGAGATCACTCCATCAGGATTGATACGAACACTTTTAAAATCTTTTATTTCCCCCTCTGATATCCATCCGGATTTTATGTTAGTAGAACCAACATCTATTCCCAAAACATTTTGTTTTCTCTGCATAAACCATCCTTTTCTTTATAAAACAACTTATGCGACTTTAAAAATCAACCTCCCTGGCTGGTTTTATTCTCCCTGGAATTGTTATTATTTTTAGCTATGAGAGCCTTCCTAGATAAATCTATCTTGCCATCATCTCCTATTCTCTTAACTTTAACCCTTAGCTTATCTCCAACTGAAAGAATGTCCTCCACTTTATTAACGTGGTAATGAGCTAATTCGCTTATATGGACCAACCCGTCTTTACCACCCCCGATTGAAACGATCGCTCCGAAAGGAAGAATTTTTTTCACCTCTCCCTCATAGACTTCTCCTACTTCGACATCTTTTATAGCGCCCCTGACCATCGATTCCGCCTGTCCTACCGATGTTTTATCGTCTCCGAATATGGTTACCACACCTGTTTCATCATCTATTTCCACTTCAGCTCCGCTATCACGGACAATCTTTTTAATGGTTTTACCGGAGGGTCCTATGATTCTACCTATCTTATCAATTGGAACTTCCAAAGTTAAAACCCTTGGAGCGAATTCAGATAGTGATTCTCTTGGAGCCGGTATGGTTTTCTCCATCAAATCCAGGACTTTTAATCTGGCTCCTTTAGCTCTCTCTAATCCAAGTTTTACGATATCCAGAGTTAAATCCTGAATTTTCGTATCAAGTTGTATACCTGTTATACCCTCGCGAGTTCCGGCAACTTTAAAATCCATATCACCCATAAAATCTTCATCACCCAGAATATCTGTCAAAAGGCAATATTCGTTTCCTTCTTTAATCAGCCCGATAGAAATCCCGGCAACATGTTTCTTAACCGGTATCCCGGCATCCATTAAAGCAAGTGAAGAAGCGCAAACAGTTGCCATAGAAGAAGAACCATTGGACTCGAGAATATCTGAAACAAGCCTTATGGTATAAGGAAACTCTTCTTCTTCGGGTATGACCGGCAACAAAGAATTTTCCGCGAGAATTCCGTGTCCTATTTCTCGCCTTCCCGGACCTCTCATAAAACGGACTTCCCCCACCGAGAAAGGAGGAAAATTATAATGGAGCATGAACCTTTTAAAATCTTCACAAATCAAATGATCTATTTTTTGTTCATCCCTTTTTGATCCGAGTGTAACAGCCGATAAACTAACAGTCTCTCCTCTTCTAAAAATAGCAGAACCATGAGGACAGGGAAGGGTTTTTATTTTACATTCGATGGGTCTGATTTCATTAATGCGTCTTCCGTCGATTCTTCTTTCTTCTTGTAGAATCATTTTTCGCATAAGTACCTTCTCTCTATCCCCTATAACAATTTCTACCTCCCACCCTTCATCTTCTTCGTATTTTTCTTTAAGCGTGTTAATTATCTCTTTTTTCAAATTACCCCTTTCCTCTTTTGAGGGGGTAGTATTTATTTTCTCTATAAAACTTCCGAATCTCGCATTGACTTCTTCTTTCAATTCTGCGGGAATCTCCGGAGGCGTAAAGAATTTCTTTTGTTTCCCGACTTTTTCCACAAACTTTCTCTGAAATTCAACTATTTTCTGCACTTCTCTATGAGCCACTTCCACAGCCGAATACACTGTGCTTTCATCAACATCCTCCATTCTACCCTCGATCGTAGTTACCGCTGAAGCTGTCCCGGCAACAACCATATCCATTTTACTCTCCGCGAGTTGTTTTACCGTAGGATTTATAATAAACTGGCCATCGACCAGACCTATCTTAACAGCGCCAACTGGGCCATTAAAGGGTATATCAGAAATCGCAAGCGCGGCAGAAGCTCCGGTAACCGCTAAAGGATGCGTATCGTTTTCCTGATCATGAGAAAGAACCATGACGACTATCTGTGTCTCGTTATAATACCCCTCCGGTATAAGCGGACGGATTGGCCTATCGACAAGTCTCGAAATCAAAACCTCTTTCTCAGAAGGTTTTCCTTCTCTCTTGAAAAATCCACCGGGTATCTTACCGGCTGAATATGTCCTTTCCAAATAATCCACCACAAGAGGAACAAAAGAAATATCCTCTGAAGCTTCGTCTTTTGAGCAGGCGGTCGCGAGCACAACCGTACCACCCAAAGTAACCAGTACAGAACCAGAGGCCTGCCTGGCAATTTCTCCGGTTTTAAATCCTATTTCATTATCTCCGACAATTAAAGAATCCTCAAAATCCATAAAATTATAATCCTCCTTATACTCTTATATCTAATTCCTTCACAACTTTCTCAAATCTACCGTAATCTTTCCTTCTTAAATAATTCAATAACCTTTTCCTTTTTGAAGCAAGATTCAACAAACCTCTCTGGGAATGAAAATCCTTCTTATGCTCCTTTAAATGTTCGGTAAGTTCCTTTATCCTCGCAGAAATCAGAGCTATCTGAACTTCCGGTGAACCTGTATCTTTTTCATGTCTGCCGAACTCCTTAACTAATTTCTTTTTTTCTTTAACAGTTATTTCCATTTTGAAACCTCCTTAAGACTTTTTAATGTTTCTTCTTCGCTCTTTTTTATGTTTTCTTTTAAAGATCGCATCGATGTAAAAAACTTTTTCTTTCTTATCAAAGAATAAACATAACATCTTATTTTTTCACCATATATGTTTCTTGAAAATCCCATAACGTGAACTTCTATTTTAACTTTGCCTATTCCAAAAGTCGGAGATGAACCGATGTAAAGCATCGCGGGAAATTTTTCATCCCCGATCCCAACAATCGAAGAATACAATCCCTCACAGGGCAATAACTTATAAGGGGAATCTAACTGAATATTCGCGGTAGGATACCCAAGAGAAACTCCCATGCCATCTCCCTTAATCACTTCTCCTTCAATCAAATAAGGGTGCCGCAGCATTTTATAAACACAATCCATATTACCTTTCTTCAATAATTTTCTGATTTCAGAACTTTTAACTGATTTGTTATCTAACTTTACTTCAGGAAAAACAATAACCTCAAAATCTAAGTTTTTTCCCATTTTTTTTAAAAATTCCGCGTCACCTTCCCTATCATTTCCAAAACGGTGATCAAATCCAATAATTACTCCACGCGGGTTTATTCTTTCTTTTACAATCGCCTTTACAAATTTTTCGGCAGACATTTGTGAAATTTCCGCGCAAAAATTAAGAAAAATAATTTCTTTAACCTTATATTTTTTTAATAAAAAGATTTTCTCGTCAACAGTGGTCAATAAAAATGGCTCCTCTATTTTTTGAAGAGAAATCAAAGGATGCGGCTCATATGTAAGGACTGAAACATCTCCTTTTTTAGTTGCTTCTTCCAGAAGAAGTTGATGCCCAAGATGAACGCCATCGAAATTACCCATCCCGAGAAAACCCGCAATAGGCGATATCTCCTTCGGATTATGGATTGGCGAAAACTTTGAGCGGCTGTACCGCATAAGTTTCTCCTTGCCCTATTCCCAAAAGATTCCCACGACTATCTTTAACCTGATATAAACCCTTAGGATAGAACCCTCTTACTTTACCACCATGAACAAAATCCCAAACGGCATTTTCTCCAAGAGTTATAGTTTTCAAATGGGGTAAAGCCTTTCTAAACTCGATTGTTTCAAATTTGCCTTTTTCTATATCTGAAAGTTTCCACGAATCTTCGATTGTATAGGGACCCACTTTTAACCTGATAAGCTCGCTTAAATGCGCGCCACAACCGAGCTGTTCTCCCACATCTCTCGCCAAAGAACGCATATAAGTACCTCTCCGAGCCAGACACCTGAACTTCAAAAAAGGCGGTGAAAAATCAGTAAGTTCAAACTCTTTTACCAGAACTTCCCGGTAAGGCAATTTCTCGATTTTTTCTCCTTTTCTCGCCTTGTTATACAATCTTTCTCCGTTTTTTTTAACCGCGCTGTATAATGGAACCACCTGATCAAAAAGACCTTTAAAGTTAGAAAAGACTTCCTCTACTGCTTCTCTGGTTAAATCAGTAACTCTTTTTTCTTCCAGAATTTCTCCATCGGGGTCATCAGTATCGGTAACCACCCCTAATTTTATAGTGCCAACATACTCTTTTTCATCGCCTATATAGTCCATTAATTTCGTAGCCCTTCCGAAAAGGATTAATATTAAACCTTCAGCGAAAGGGTCTAACGTACCTCCGTGACCGGCTCTTTTGAGATGCAACAACGCTTTAACTTTATTTAAAAGCTCCGTTGTTCTCATACCGGGAGGTTTATTGACTAAGATTAGCCCATCAGAAGGAAAATTGAGCTGAGATTCTGTAGTTTGATGTTCTAAAGTCATATATTGCCTGATCCACGGAAAGATCGAAAACGAATTTATCATATTGAAAACCAGCCCCAAAAGTTGGTCCTGATCTCTGTCCGTTTTCATCATGAAAATAGCCGAGCCTCAAAGAAAAAAGGTTATTGAAAGTGTATTCCATCCCCCCCGCTTTCCATGAATCGCTCCATATCTCTTGAAAATCCGTGTATTCGACACCCACAAGGATTTTTATTAAATCTAAATTTAAATTCAACTTATGCGCTTCCTCTTCTATAATACCAAGCGAAAGTCCCAATCTTAAAGTCCTGGGTAAAGGATCAGACTCTCCGTCCTCCACGTAACTTATCTCCGGTCCCAAATTCTGCAAAGTCGCTCCCAATCTGAGTGTTTTGAAAGACTGCATCCCAAATAACTTAGAATTCAGAAAATCGTTCCATACATATAATAAAGAAAGATCGACAGCCCAGGCTTTACCCTGCCCCCCCGATACCGTAGTTCCTGTAACTAAAGATAACCACTCCAGCACAGCATCCGGAGCCAGAAACGAATAAATATATTTCATACCGATACCTACACCTAAATTATCAGCCAACTTTAAATTTCCCGCAGCCTTGAGCGAAAAATCATAAGTCGCCCACTCATCTCTAAAACCAGTACCGCCCGAACCGGTATCTACTACCTCCGTTTCACCGGTGGTAAGATAAGTTACGGCGATACTTAAGTTCAAATCTTCGCCCACGGGGAAAAGCATAGATAAGTACTCATAATACATCCCGGGATATAAACCGGGCAACCAGTTAGCGTGCTGAAGCCCAATCATTTTCTTATTCTCAAAAGCTAACGCGGCATCGTTATAATAAGTAGAAAAAATATCACCCTCCGAAGCGGTAAAAGCTCCTCCCATTGAAGTTGCTCTAGAACCAGGGAAAATCATCATAAAAACTGCTCCGGCTTCGAGAGAACTACTGAAAACACTAACCGGCAAAATTATTATCAAAAGCAAAAACGAATAAATCGTTTTTCTCAACATTACTCCTCCTTTAACATTTAACTCGTCCCAACTTCAGTCCTTTCCAAAATAACAAAAAAACCTCATAAGTCAACCCCAAACTTAGGTGCTTTTATACCTTTAACGCATAAATAAGTTTATTTTTTTTATTTGTAAATTTTAAATAAATAAATAAAAAAATAAAAGATCTTTTAAATAATTTCTCTTTTTACTCTGATAAACCGATTATAAAGACTGTAAAAAAAGCTTTTATGTTCCATTCTTTATCCTATATCTGAAAATGAAGCTTTTTTTCTTATCCTTTCAATCTCTTTAGAAAAATTATCTTCTAAATTTTTTTCGATTACGCTTTCCACAGCTTTTCTAACCAATCCAATCATGTTTCGCATAGTAAACGGGTCAAAAAAACTAAAATCCGGAAAACCATGCTGCCGGATTCCGAAAAATTCACCTGGACCTCTCAGTTTTAAATCTACCTCCGATAATTTAAAACCCGATGAAATTTTTTCGAGAGTATTCAGACGAATTTCGGCTTTATCGGTAATATTACCCTTCTCGGCAATCATTATAAAATAAGATTTACTATCTCCCCTTCCGATTCTGCCTCTAAGTTGATGGAGCTGCGCAAGACCAAACCTATCGGCATTTTCAACGACCATGATATTAGCTTCGGGTACATCTATACCTACCTCGATAACCGTTGTCGATATAAGAACATCGATTTTACCTTTTTTGAAATCTCTCATTACCGTATCTTTTTCTTCAGCCCGCATTCTGCCGTGCAAAACTTCGACGTTTAAATCCGAAAAAAAAGTTTTCTTAATATTTTCGGTCTCTTCTTCGAT
This sequence comes from uncultured bacterium, assembly GCA_964631335.1. Lineage (GTDB taxonomy): Bacteria > Hydrothermota > UBA3072 > UBA3072 > UBA3072 > JAFGHJ01. The sequence continues at coordinate 15,970 of CAZVXD010000017.1, read as the reverse complement.
CGAACGTAAATCCAAAGTTGTAGATTCCTCAATAAGGGGAAAAACAATATATACCCTGTACTTCTCTTTTTTTATCTTTTCTCTTATCCAATCATAAACTTTTTCCCTTTTTTCTTTCTCTCTAACCCACCTGGTTTTTGAGGGAACTCTGCCCGGAAGATTTTCGTCTATAGTTGAAACATCCAATTCTCCGTACACCGAAAGAGCAAGTGTACGAGGAATCGGAGTCGCGGACATTATTAAAACATCAGGAGTACCTCTTTTTTTTGCTCTCGCTCGCTGATTGACTCCAAAACGATGCTGTTCATCAATAACAACCAATCCTAAATCGGGTATTTCAATATCTTCTTCAAGCAAAGCATGTGTCCCTAAAACAATACCCTTTTTTCTGCTTATTTTTTCCAATATTTCTTTTCTTTGATTCTGATTCATATTTCCGACTAAAAGCCATAGGGGAACATTTAAGGAAGATAAAAACCTTTTAATAACATAAAAATGCTGATAAGCAAGTATTTCCGTAGGAACCATAAAAATGCAATTAAAATTATTACTCACAGCTACAAGCATGGCTGCTATAGCAACCACAGTTTTACCCGATCCCACATCCCCCTGAAGAAGACGATTCATCGGATATTTTTTACTCATATCACTTAGAATTTCATCAAGCACCTTTTTTTGCGATTTAGTCAATCTGAAAGGTAAATCTTTAATAAATTTATCTTTAAGTTTTAATTCAACATTAAAAGAAATCCCTTCTGTTTCTCTTAATTTACGTCTCTTGCTAACAAGAAATAATTGAAAATAAAAGAGTTCTTCGAAAGCCAGCCTTCTCCTTGCTTCTGTAAGTAAAACTTTATTTTCCGGAAAGTGAAGATTGTAAAGCGCCCTATCCAACGAAATCAAACTATATTTTTCTCTCAAATACTCGGGAAACGGATCTTCTGTTTCAGACAAAAAGTTCTGAAGTATATTATTCGCAGTTCTCCTCATAAATCGCTGCCCGAGATTTTTTGTTAAAGGATAAACGGGAATAATTCTTCCGGTGTGGATCAATTCAGTTTCTTCTTCTGACAAAAACTCATAATCGGGATTTACTATATATAGACCTCTAAAAAATTCCACCTTACCACTAAAGAAAACTCGATCCCCATTACTAAATTTTTCCCTGACCCATGATTGATTAAACCATCTCCCCACAATTATCCCCGTACCATCATAAATGGCAACATCGCAGAGCAGCTTTCCCTTCCGGCTTCTCCTCGAATTAACAGAAACGACTTTCCCCTCGATAGTTACTTCATCATTGATCCTGATATCTCTGATAGACTTAATTTCGCTTCTGTCTAAATACCTTCTGGGAGAAAGATAAAGAAAATCAAAGACCGTAAAAACATTCAAGGCTGAAAGCAACTCCGCTTTTTTTGGACCAACTCCTTTAACCCACTGAATAGAATCGGAAATTTCTAAAGACAAATATAAAAAATTTAAAGGGGCTCCACGGAGCCCCTTTTTCTTTTAAAGTTGAACCCTCAATTCTCTAATTGGAAGATAACCGGATATGAGTACCGAACTGCCACTGGCTTATCATTTTGCAGAGCGGGACTAAACCTCAACTGATAAGCTTTCTCTTTGGCAATTTTATCAATAGCCGGATATAAAGGTCTGGTTATAATAACATTTCTTACCTTCCCCTTTTCATCTATCCACAGCTCGAGAAAAAGCTTTCCCTCTATACCTAATCTTCGTGCGACTTCCGGATAAGTACCCTGCCTCATAATGGACTCATTTAAAGGTTTAGGAGGGACTTCATAAGCCACAAATATCGGTGGTTCAAATTCCACATCCGCTTCTTTCCTTTCAAGACCCGAAAAATCAGTCTTGTCAATAGTTTCCGCTTCTACTTCCTCATCGCTCTTAGCTGCTACCGGCAATTTAGGTTTCGGCGGAGGTGGCGGCTGTACAATATTCTGCAGCTGCGGTGGTAATTTATCAACCTGTATGGGTTTTGAAAATTTAGGAGAATAAGGTTCCCTTTTGGTTTCAGGAAAAAACATGAAGCCCAAAATTAGCAATATAAGCGTGACTAAAAACCCAATTCTCATATGAAGGGGATATTGCTTCTTTAAATCTACAATTTTCTCTTTAGTTTTCATACTTCTTCACCCCCTGATTTTTCTGGCAGCAAGATGGATTCTTAAGACAGAAGCATCCACGAATTCATCAAGTATATCTTCTACAAGTTTATAGCTTGTAGCCTCATCACATTTAACTGAAACAATCAAATCAGGATTTATCTGCCTTTTTCTTGCCATTAAATCCGATATTCTTTGAGTGGCAACAAGCGCGTCATCGATAGAAACAAGACCATTCTTTGCAATCCAGATGTGAACTAAATTCCTGGCAGGCATTTTTTCGGCAGCTTCAACCTGCGGGATGGTTATTTTAAGACCGGTTTCTGCCCTAAAAGTCGTAGTAACCATAAAGAAAATCAAAAGAAGAAAAGCTATGTCCGCCATCGAAGCTGTTGGTATGGTAGCTTGTATTTTTTCTTTAGTAAGTTTCATATAAGTTCCTCACTCTTCGGACGAAGGAGCCAAAGAATACCTTTCCGCGTTAGCCAACCGGAGCTTATCCAGAGCCTTTACCATATATTGATATTGAGCATCCGGATGAGTTTTTATTGAAAAAATGGCTTTTGGATTCTCCGCGAGAATTCTTTTTACCTCATCCACCAATTCATCCTGGTTAACAGCCTCTCCGTTAATCCTTACCTCGCCTTTTTCTTCCACGTAGATACGCTGAATGTTTTCCGATTTGACCTTAACTTCCGCTCCTTTTTCCGGTAGCATAATTTGAAGTCCTACTTCATTAGCAAACACTGTGGTAACCATAAAGAAAATCAAAAGAAGAAAAGCTATGTCCGCCATCGAAGCTGTTGGTATTTCCGCGCCTTTTATTTTCTTTTCGTGGAGTCGCAATTATGCCTCCAATAAAGCATCTATTAAAGCGGAAGCCCCTTCCTCCATAGATCGAGTGTAACCATTGACTTTCTGGGAAAAGAAAGCATGAGCTCCTGAAATTGGTATAGCTATGGATAACCCTGTAGCAGTGGTGATAAGAGCTTCAGAAATACCTGCGGCAACCAGTGTAGCTTCAACAGTACCAGCCAGCGCAATAGCGTCGAAAGCGTTTATCATACCGGATACTGTTCCCAGAAAACCAAGCATCGGCGCAATATTGGCGAGAGAGGCTAAAATCAACATTCCTCTGTCGAGAAAAGCCAATTCTCTCGTGGCATATCTTGTCATAACTTCTTCAAGAATCTGTTTATCTTTAGCTTTTTTGTCCATTTCTTTATATTTTTCTATTGCCGGGCCAAAAACTCGCGCGGCAGGAGATGGATAATGGTGGCAGTACTCAAGGGCTGTCGACGCTCCATCCTTCTTAAATATCCCTATAAGTTCTTCGGCGAAATCCTCCGGATCTACTCTCAAACGAGCAAATGTTATCATTCTTTCGATTATGTAAGCAAAACCGACAATCGCGCAAAAGAGCAAAGGCCACATCGCCCATTTTCCTCTTAAAAAGAACTCTATAGCAGCTTGCATATTACCTCCTTTTCATCAGTTATAGATAATACATTACTTAACATCAATCCAATTTTACCTCGAAATCCAACGATAATATATCGCAATTCCTATGAGTGTCAAGAGGGATGCCCCCAGAATAGAAAATGCTTCAAAAGAATTAGCGCTTAACATACCTTTAATTAAAGGGAATAAATCAGCCGGATCCGCGATTGAAAGGTTCCGCCCGAAGTACAAAATTCGATAAAAATGAATAACGGCCGAAAAAACCAGAAAAATAGAACCTATTACCGGCAATATCCATATTCCTTTTTTCTCGATTAACGGAAGAAGCCTTTTTATAATCATCCCATAAATATAAAGAGATATAGTAAAAATAAGTATCCCTACGCCAAATAAAATCTCAAAAGGAATATCGACTTTCATCTATAACCTCCTCTTTTCGGACTCACTACTCGCCTGAATCTAAGAGCTCCGAGTAAAGATAAAATTCCGGATATAAAAAATAAAGAATAAGCAATTCTTCCGGTATTGACAGGCATTTTTAAGTTACCCTGAAAAACTGAAAACAACTGCAAAATCGCATATATCAGGATACCGGAAGGGGCAATGATTATAAATTGCCATTCTGTCTTTTTTCTTAAAACTTTTTCATATCTTTTAGCAATTATTCCGAAAAGAACGAAAGTTATCCAGAGAAAAATTGCCGCGATAATCATTATCCAACTATTTAAAGTTGTCATTCTGGTAATCTCTTCCGGCAAAGAAACCAGAAAAAACGAAAATAAATTCATTATCCCTCCTCTATCTTATTCATTATATCTTCTTTTAATTTCTTGGCTTTCGAAGGACCGATTATTAAAGAAGCCGCATCCTTTAAAGATTGCGCTACTTCTAAAACCTGGTCTTTAGTAGGATTTTCTTTATCTACTCCACTATCTTCGATTACATTTGATACTATATCTAAAGAAAAATCACCAAGATAATTACCCGCGATTTCTTCAATCTGATCTATAATTTTTGAATCAAGAACAGCTTTAGAAACAACAACTTCTTTTTCTTCTTCAACTTTTTCTTCCTTTATATCCTCTTCTTTTTCTTCTTGGACTTCAACTTCTTTTGCTGCCGTTTCTTCAACTATCTCCTCCTTCTTTTCCTCTACCGGCTCCACTTTAACTTTCTTTTCCTTAGTCTTAGCCTCTGTTCTTTCTTTACTTTCTTTCTCGTAAATATACTTTAAAATCTTTTCAACATCTACTATCTTATCCGCCAATATACCAAAAAAATTATTCCTGTAATAAATGATAACTACCTTTTTATCCTTACCCTTAACTATCATTTGCCTGAAAGGTAATGCCCCGATAGCATCAAAAGTTTGAGTGAGCACAAGGTCGATCCTGTCAAGCACTTCCTGTCCTTTATCCAGTTCTCCCACATATTCCTTCGGCGAACTCAGTTTAAAAACAGCTCTTAAAGCGAATTTCTCTTTTAAATCCTTCAAATCTATCATTATTTATTCTTCTCGCTAATCTCTCTGATAACTTTCTGAACAATCATCTTGGTCTGTTGTTTTCCAAACTCACTCAATGCCTTCTTAACGATAAAATCCAGTAATAATTTCATAAACTTATTTATTTCATCCCGGTTCAACCCTTCAGAATTACCTACCTCGAGTTCCAACCCTTCCAATTTAATCAGGCCTTTTATTTTGTCTTCTTTCGATAGAGCCGAAAGACCACTCGCTATATAACCTCGCCACATTTCCGGATCGGAATCTTTAACAAATTCACGCACCAGCATATTTAATTGCTCCGCTCTATCTTTTAAAAGTTTTCCTATCTCCGAAGAAAGATCCTGTTCCAATCCTTCAAGTTTCTCCTGTACTCTTTCTTCTATATTTTCAATGTTTTTTTCCAGCACCAGACCAAGATAATTTCCCCCGAGAGGCACAATAACAATAGTATCTCTGCCAATTCCCTTAATAGAGGTAATCTGACCTATTTTACAGGAATCAGCAATAATTTCGGCTGCGGAACCAGTAAATGCGATTAAATCGTCTATGTTCCCGGGAGTTATTCCTCCACTATCCAGAATCGATCCATCCTCGGATGATACCAGCGCGAATCCCTTAATATCTTTATCTTTTGTCAATTCATTTAAAGGAACATCAGGATTCATCCTTCATCTCCTTCAATTTTTTATTAACCAAAAGTTTTCCGAGAACTTGCGTCGCTTTTTTATGTAAAGAATCGACTGCCTCAGAAAAAAACTGTTTGCTTTTTTCTAAATCCAGAGAAAATTTTTCTTTATTTATTTTTAGATTATTTCCGTTAAAAGAAACAGCATCTTTTAGTTGATAATTATCTATCATTTTATTAAAACCCTCAATCCAGGGTCCGTCACCAAAAGCTTTAAAGAAAACATTAATATCTTTAAGTCCTTTTTCTACAATTCTCTCCTTTTCTTCAGGATCATAAAGTAAAGACTCTTTGAACAACCATGACAGCGCCTTTAAAGTATCTAATTCGGAAAGAGGACTCATATTAATAATTTCAGATAATTTCTTCTTGCCATCCGCTAAAATCAGGACTTTCCATTCATCCTTTTTTAACGCAATTTTATCTCCTTCGGGAGCTTTAGAAGACTTCTGAGGAATAATCGAAGAAGGAGGCAGATCTTTTTTAAACTCTTCAACCTGAGCTTCTCTCGTTTCTATCTCATCAATTAACTCTGAAAGCGGTTGAAAAATCGTATTAACAGCGGGTTTTTCATCGGGCTGAAAAAGAAATTTACCCTCTTTTTTCATACCTAGAGAGAAAAAAGCTTCTAAACCCTCTAACTTGTCTTTCTCAGCGTGCAGAACTTTACCGTCTGAAACGTAAACGTTCCCCTGACCCTTTATGATTACACGACCGGTTTTTTTAAACCTGGATAACAAATAGAAAATTTCTTTTATAGAGAAATATAATAAATCCCCCTCTATGGCAACATCTTTCATATCAGTATATTATCGAAAATATAACGATTGTCAAGACTTTATCAATTTCCAGAGTTATAATTTTTCGGCCCAATTTATATCACTATTGTTTCCTTTATAAGTTTTTTATCTCTTATGCGTTTAACATTAAGAACGATAACCTCTGGTATTGTCTTAATTTCTCCGCTTTCTATTATTTCGGCGACAGACAAACCCGCTGCAGGAGCTTCCATCGCGCCATGTCCGCTGAACCCTGTACAGATAAAAAGATTTTGAAAATCGGGATGCTCTCCGATCAAAGCGTTATGATCTTCAGTGTTAATCGCGTATAAACCTCCCCACATATTTTTAATACGGCAGTACTCGGAACCCGGAATCCTTGCCTGCAGGTAAAGATTCATGAAATCCTCGTAATACGATCTTAGAGGTTTTGTATCGAAACCCGGCGGCTGTTCAGGATCAGCCCTTCCGGTAACCAGATTATCTCCTTCCGGTCTAAAATAAACGCCATTATCTATAACAGTCAAAGGAATTTTATTGTATTTATTTCCGTTCAGAGGAGGCAAGATAACGTACAAAACTCTTTTTACAGGGACTACCGGAATGGAAAGGTCTTCGGGAACATCCGAATGATCCAATACCTGCCTGGACCAGGCACCCGCGGTTAAAAGTACTTTATCCGCGAATATTTCCTCTCCACCTTTCATCATTACACCTTTAACTTTACCTTTATCTAATAATATTTTTTCTACTTCACTGTTTAATCTTATATTTATCTGATTGGGATATCTTTCTTTAGATATCGAGAAATAGGTCTGAGCCGGAGTAGTGGCATTGAATATGGCGCAATCTCTACCAAAAAGACCTCCCACAATCGGAAAAATAGACAGCATTTTTGAAATACTATCCTTAAGATGATTAATACCCGGCGTAAAATCGGAAACTATATTTTTAATATCTTCAGGATGAACCAATTCAACATTTACACCCGTTTTATCCCATCTGGGTTTAAAATCGACGATATTACCCCAATTTTTTTCATAATAAGTAAAAAGATATCCGTTCTGTTCAAATCCTATGGAAACTCCGAAATTCTCTTTGAAGTTCTTGAAATGCTCTATAGAATAAGATGTCATTTTCATATTAACTTCGGTAGACCATATATTTCTCATTCCTCCCGCGCATAATGAAGTTGATTCTTGAGCAAGAGCATTATTTCTTTCCAGAACCAATACTCGCCCTGAATATCCTTTTTCAAAAAGATGATATACCGAAGACCCACCGATAATTCCACCACCCACGACAATAATATCGTACATTGACTCCTCCTAATAAATTATTTCTTCACACTTGCAAAATCCACAATTATCTTTAATATAAAAAAGCTTTTAATTAATAATAAACAAACCGATATAGTCAAGTGTAAAAGCTTTTAAAGAGGTTTATAATGAATAAAGATATAAAAATCGCAAATTCTATAAAACTTAAAAATATTTTTGATCTTGCGCGAAAACTCGATCTTAAAGAAGACGAAATAGAAGTATACGGAAAATACAAGGGCAAGATCAAAATCGATGCCATAAGAAATAGAAAAGAACGAAAAAACAGTAAATTAATTTTAGTTTCAGCAATTACTCCTACTCCCGCCGGCGAAGGTAAAACCACCGTATCGATAGGTCTTTCTCTGGGTCTAAACAAAATAGATAAACCTTCGATAGTAACCTTAAGAGAGCCGTCACTCGGTCCCCTATTCGGAAGAAAAGGAGGCGCCACAGGCGGAGGTTACGCTCAGGTACTACCAATGGAAGAAATAAATATGCATTTCACAGGTGATATGAGAGCTGTAGAAACCGCTCATAATCTTATTGCCGCGGTTCTGGACAATCATATTTACCAGAGAAAAGAACCGAGACTCGACCCCAGAAGAACAAAATGGTACAGAGTAATGGATATGAATGACCGGGCACTTCGAGACATTGTAATAGGTCTGGGAGGGAGAATTCACGGCGTTCCAAGAGAATCATTTTTCCAGATTACCGCCTCTTCAGAAATCATGGCTATTTTATGTCTGGTAGAAAACTACCAAGAATTAAAAAAAATGCTATCAGACATTTTATTAGGATTTACCTATGACGAAAAACCTGTCTATTTAAAAGACCTGAAAATCGAAGGAGCTGTTACGGCTTTACTGAAAGACGCTCTAAAGCCTAATTTAGTGCAAACAACAGAAGGCACCCCCGCTCTGGTTCACGGGGGTCCATTCGCCAACATCGCTCAGGGTACCTGCTCCGTCCTCTCGATGAAATTAGGCCTTAAGCTTTGCGATTATGTTATAACAGAAGCGGGTTTCGGATTCGATTTAGGCGCGGAAAAATTCTTCGATATAGTAGCGAGAAAATCCGGTCTTAAGCCTCAAACAGTAGTCCTTGTCGCAACCACAAGAGCCTTGAAAAATCACGGCGGCAAGGATTTAAAAAACATCGGGAAACCAGACCCAAAAGCTGTACAAAACGGCTTACCTAATCTCGAGAAACACCTGGAAAACATAAAAAAATTCGGCGTTCCCGCGATAGTAGCTATAAACAAATTCGCACACGACACAGACGCGGAAATCGAAATCATAAAAGAATTTGCCCAATCAAAAAATATAGAATCGTCGGTTGTAGATGTTCACAAGAAAGGCGGAGAGGGCGCAATAGATTTAGCCGAAAAAGTAATCGACAAAACCGCCAAGAAAAAAAGTTTTAAACCTCTTTATTCTCTGAAAGAAACAATCGAAAAGAAAATAGAAATTGTATCCAGTGAAATTTACGGAGCCGCCGCAGTAGAGTTTACAAAAGAAGGTAAAAAAGACCTGAAAAAGATTAAAAATTTGGGTTTAGAAAAACTACCAATTTGTATTGCTAAAACCCAGAAATCTCTTTCAGATGACCCCAAGCTCCTGTGCAGACCGGAAGACTTTATAGTAACCGTAAATAGAATCGAAATTTCGAGGGGTGCGGGCTTCCTGATTCCCATCACAGGCGATATTCTTCTCATGCCCGGCTTGCCCAAAAATCCCGCCGCGGAGAATATCGATATCGATGAAAACGGAAACATAACAGGATTATTTTAGCCCAACACAACCTAGCACCAGCTTACGGCTAACTGCTTTCAGCTTTCGGCTAAACCCAATCCCTACCCCTACCCTATTTACATCTTGTAGTATCTATTTTTGTAATTTTCATATTAACTAAACGCCCTACATTTGTCGACTTTTTTGTCTTTATACTGTAAGCTGTAAGCCGTGAGCTGTAAACTGCTAGCTGTTTCTACTCTACTAACTCTCCATCACTCCAGACCTTGACTATGAACTGAAGTTCAATATTATATACTACCTTTTTTCAGAAAATAGAGGAGGGATTTATGCTTGTTGTACATGTGCATGTTCATGTAAAAGAGGATAAAATCGAAGAATTTAAAAGAATATCGATAGAAAACGCCCAAAACAGTATAAAGGAACCCGGAGTAGCACGTTTTGACTTAATCCAACAAAACGATGATAAAAGTAAATTTATTCTAAACGAAGTATACAAAACACCTGATGCCCCTGCAAAACATAAAGAAACAGATCATTATAAGAAATGGAGAGACGCGGTTGCCGACATGATGGCGGAACCCAGATTCAGCGTTAAATTCACAAACCTATTCCCGGAGGACTCAGACTGGTGACTGCAACTCGTTTTGAATTCGCAACAGCAAAGTGGATCATTTTCGAGGAAGGCGCCGCAGAAAAAATAGCGGATAATGCATTAAATCTCGGGAGCAAACCTCTTATAGTAACAGGTAAAAATCAAAATAGGTGTAAATTCTTACTCGACGACTTCGTAAGAAAGAATATAAAATTCGAAATATTTTCAGTAGACGGGGAACCCACAACAAACGTAGTAACCGAATGTCTTGGACTGGCAAAGAGCAATGAAACCGATGTAATAATAGGTATAGGCGGAGGGAGCGCGATCGATACCGGTAAAGCGGTATCAGCACTTGTAACAAATAGCGGAGAGCTATTAGATTATTTGGAAGTAATAGGTAGAGGTAAACCAATAAAAAATTCCACCATTCCATTCATAGCGGTACCGACAACCGCGGGAACCGGGACCGAAGTAACTAAAAACGCAGTAATAAAATCAAATGAACATTCCGTTAAAGTCAGCCTTAGGAGTCCTTTTATGCTCCCTGACATAGCAATACTGGATCCTGTCCTTACTTATTCCATGCCAAAAGAAGTAACAGCAAGTACAGGACTGGATGCTTTTACACAGGTAATGGAACCTTATGTTTCCGTAAAAGCGAATATGCTTACGGACGCAATCTGCAAAGAAGGATTAAAAAGAATAAGCCGTTCTCTTTTAAAAGCTTTCAACAATCCTGCCGACGCAAAAGCAAGAGAAGATATGTGTATTGGAAGTCTTTTCGGAGGGATAGCACTTGCCAACGCTAAACTCGGAGCAGTTCACGGATTCGCCGGACCAATGGGAGGTATGATAGGAGCTCCTCATGGAGTAGTATGCGGTATTCTTCTCCCCTACGTTATAAAAGCAAATATCAAAGCTCTACAGGAACGTAAACCAAATTCTGTTGTATTCAAAAAATACGAAAAAGTCGCGAAAATAGTAACAAAAAAAGAAAAAGCAAAACCAAAAGATCTTATACTTTGGACAGATGAACTATACGAAAAATTAAATATGCCCCATCTTTCAGAAGTCGATTTAAAAGAAGAACAAATAGAAGAATTAATCGAAAAAGCAAAAATATCGAATAGCATGAAAGGCAATCCAATAGTTTTAACCGACGAAGAACTAAAGGGTATAATTAAAGACGCGTTTTAAAAATATTTATTTAAACAAATATTTAATCAGGGAGGCTTTATGGAACTCAAAACTTTTAAACGTAAGAAATTCTTTTTAATATCACTTCTACTCATACTATTTTTTATCAACAACAACCTTTACGGTATTCCAATTTATAAGGACCAGAGTCAACCAATAGAGAAAAGAGTAGAAGATCTTCTAAGCAAGATGACTCTTGAAGAAAAGGTTGAAATGTTAGAAGGAGAGGGATTCAATTCTCCGGCGAATGAGCGACTCGGAATTCCTCCTATGAACATGACAGACGGTCCTGTAGGAGTTCGCTGGGAGAAGGCAACAGCATTCCCCGCGAGTGTCTCGATGGCATCTACCTGGAATACAGATTTAATTTACCAAGTTGGGAAAGCTATTGGTAAGGAAACAAAAGCAAGAGATAGAAATGTTTTATTAGGGCCCTGTATCTGTATTCACCGGGTCCCGCATGGTGGAAGAAATTTTGAAAGTTACGGCGAAGACCCATATCTCGCTTCTAGGATGACAGTCTCATTTGTAAAAGGAATTCAGAGCGAAAATGTGGTCGCTACAGCAAAGCATTACGCGTGCAACAATCAAGAATATAACAGATTTAGAGTAGATGTGAAAGTAGACGAAAGGGCACTCCATGAAATATACCTGCCAGCCTTTAAAGCGGCGGTAGTAGAAGCAGGCTGCTTATCGGTAATGGCAGCATATAACAGAGTAAACGGACACTATTGTTGCGCAAACACCTATTTACTGAAGGATATTTTAAAAGATAAATGGAACTTTGAAGGTTTTATAATGTCAGACTGGGGCGCCGTTCACAGCGTAATCCCGACTCTTTATGCCGGACTCGACATTGAGATGCCCACCGCTGGATACCTTAAGAAAAACGCGGTGCAGAGCGCAATACAGGGAGGACTAATAAGAGAAGAAGAAATAGATGATAAAGTCAGAAGAATGTTGAAAACAATGTTTGTAACCGGTATTTTTGATAGCAAACTCGACAAAGGAGCCATTAATACACCGGAACATCAAAGATTGGCTTTAAAAGTCGCGGAGGAAGGAACTGTGCTCCTGAAAAACAAAAAAAACCTGTTGCCTTTGAGCAAAGAAAAGATAAGTAAAATTGCGGTGATTGGTCCGAATGCTAAAGAAGCAATAATCGGAGGCGGAGGCAGCTCTAACGTTGACCCTTTTTATTCTGTAAGCATTTTAGACGGTCTCAAAAATAAACTCGGGGAAAATATTGAGATAATATATGAAAAAGGATTATTTAAAGAGAATTTATTACAACCCATAGAATCTAAGTATCTCAAGCCCTCAAATGGAAAAACGGGAGAAACAGGCTTACTGGGACGTTATTTTAACAATCCAGCATTCGAAGGAAAACCGGTTCTTAGCAGAATCGATAAACAAATCAATTTTATTTTCCATCTGGATTCACCTGATGAAAAACTTAACAAAGATGAATTCTCGATAATCTGGACAGGAAAATTAGTAGCTCCCTCGAGCGGGAAATACATAATCGGAACCAGCAGTGACGACGGAACCTATTTATATCTAAATGGAAAGAGAATAGTAAATAACTGGGGTCCGCATGGAGTAGTAACAAAAACCGATACTGTTGGACTTGAAAAAGATAAATCTTATGATATAAAGATCGAATATTTTGAAAATGTAGGGGGAGCATCTGTTGTACTCGGGTGGAAAAAATTAGAAGAGAAAAAAGAAGAGAAAAAGAAAGCTGCAATGAATGCTGCCATAAACGCGGCTAAAAGTTCTGATGTCGTGATAATCTGCGCGGGGGTAAGAGAACACGAAGGAGGAGACAGAAAGGAACTGACATTACCGACGGAACAGGTAAAACTTATTAAAAATATCGCTTCAGTTAACAAAAACGTAATAGTGGTTCTAAACGGCGGTGCTGCGGTTCTTATGAACGAATGGTTAGATGAAGTTCCCGCATTGTTAGCCGCATGGTATCCCGGACAGGAAGGAGGAAACGCTATCGCGGATATAATTTTCGGAGAAATAAATCCATCAGGAAAATTACCAACAACTTTCATAGAGAAATGGGAAGACTCACCAGCTTTCGGCAACTATCCGGAAACAGAAGGAGAAGTACATTACGAAGAAGGCATTTTTGTAGGCTACCGCCATTTTGATAAAGAAAATATAGAACCTTTATTTCCTTTCGGATATGGACTTTCTTATACCACATTCAAATACAGTGATTTGAAAATAAATAAGAAAAGTATCAAAGAAACCGAAACGGTCAAAATAAGTCTCAACGTAGAAAATACGGGTGAGCGTACGGGCGCCGAAATAGTCCAGCTATACGTTAAGGATACAAAAGCGAGTGTAGAACGCCCGGATAAAGAATTAAAAGAATTCAAGAAGGTTTATCTAAAACCCGGCGAGAAAAAGCAAATAAGTTTCGAATTGGATAAAAGCGCTCTTTCTTTTTATGATATTGTAAGCAAAGATTGGATTGTCGAAAAAGGTAAATTTGAAGTTTTAATAGGAAGTTCATCAAAAGATATAAAACTTACGGGAGAATTCGCTTTAAGGTAAATATCAAATTAAATTCTGAATAATAAAATCTACGTATATGTTTATGACTTATGTTTTGGTTAGTTTTTTTATGTTCTTTCTTATGATGAATAGTACACTAACCGTTGCATTTCAACCGCAAGATCGATATTTTTTATTTTTAATTTTCCTTTTAAATCGTCGTAGGGCATCATACACGTTGGAGTAAAATTAAGAATCGCTTTTATCTCTGAGTCTTTTACAATATCAATAACTTCTTTAATGTGAACAGGAGGAACAGCAATAATTCCTACTTTTATACCTTCTTCTGCCACTCTTTTTTTGAGTGTTTTCACATCTTCAATCTTAACGCCGTAAATTTCCTTACCGATTTTTTTCTTGTCTTTCTCGAAAGCCAGTTTTATAACAAAGCCGTGCGCCTGAAATCCGGGATAATTTATCAATGCCTTTCCTATATTTCCCACACCTATAAGAGCAACCTCATGCTCTTTTTCATAATAAACAACTCGATTTATCTTGTCCAGAACTTTTTCAACATTATAGCCAATTCCTCTTCTGCCAATTCGTCCAATATAAGAGAGGTCTTTTCTTACCAAAGTTGGCTTAAGCTTTAACCTCCTGGCTATATCCGCGGATGAAAATTGTTCCCTGCCTGATTGCTTAAAAGTCGCTAAACACTTTGTATAAAACAAAAGTCTTTCTACTGTCTCTTTTGGGATATCTTCTTTGTCCATTCTTTCTAATTTATTGTTTATCCTTGGACGAGATAAATTTATCTATACCCTTTGCTGCCTTATGTCCGGTATCGATAGCATTAATTACATCTGGGCCTCTAAGTATATCTCCACCTATGAACAACCAGGAAAGTGAAGTTTGTCCATGTTCATTAACTTTCATCCTTCTTCCATCATATTTAATTTTTTCTTTTATCTCTTCTGGTAAGAAAGTAAAATCGGGAGCCTGCCCTATTGCTTCGACTACTATTGAACATTCAAATTTCTTCTTTTCCTTATCATCAAATTCAGGACTAAATTTTCCCTCTTCGTCAAAAACTCTTAAGCACTTTTTCATTTCTATACCTTTAATTTTTTCTTTCTTTACAAAAATCTTCTCCGGACCCCATCCCGGATAAATTTTAATTCCTTCTTCAAGAGCTTCCTCTATCTCTTCCGGGGTGGCGGGCATAATGTCCCTTGTTTCCAGACAGCTGAGCGTAATATCTACAGCTCCAAACTTCTTTATCTGCAATCTGGCAAGGGTTCTTGAAATATCCATGGCAACATCCCCCCCACCTATTACCACAATCTTATCTCTTACTTCAATTTCCTCTCCCATAGTAACTTTCCTAAGCAATTCTATTGCCTGAAAAACATGGGGGCTTTCACTCCCCGGAACTCCGGTACTACGCACCGCGTGAAAACCGGTAGACACAAAAACCGCGTCATAATTATCTCGAAGTTCAGCAAGAGAAATATCCTCACCAACAGTTTTATTACACCTGATCTCAACCCCTACCGATTCTATATATTCAATATCTTTATCAAGAGCCTCATAGGGAAGTCTGTATTCGGGAATACCATATCTAAGCATCCCGCCGGGTTTGGGCAACTTCTCAAAGATAACGATAACATAACCCATTAATCTAAGATAATAAGCCGCTGCCAGCCCCCCCGGACCCGCGCCGACAATAGCCACTCTCTTCCCTATCGATTTAATCTTCTCTGTTTCAAGCATCTTTTGATATTCAGAAATAGCAATATTATCCACAGCATAACGCTTCAGCCATCTAATGGACACCGGCTCACCCCGGTGGCTAAGAACACACGCGGATTCACAATTATGTGTGCAAACTCTACCGCAAACCCCTGGCAAAGGATTTGTTTTATAAATATCCTTTATCGCTCCTTCTAAATCATCTTCCCATATATTGCGAACATAATCGACAATATTCATTTCAGCAGGACACACTTCCTCGCATAACC
>CAZVXD010000016.1:0-28144 GCA_964631335.1 uncultured bacterium | reverse complement strand
CCTCATTATATGATAGAGGAAGAAAAAATAGAAAAAGAAATTCCTCGTTTAAGAGAGGCTTACGGAAAAACAAAAGAAGCAATAGAAAATATGTTAAAAGCGTCTGAAGAGATTTTCGGAAAAACCGGTGAAGATATATTTGCCGCGCATGGTAAGATTTTAGAAGATGAAGCATTGTTTGAAGAAATTATTTCTCTTATAAAAAGGAGACTCATCAATGCCGAGCACGCGGTTAATGATGTTTTCGAAAGCTATCAGGAGAAGTTCAAGCAAAAAGATTCTCATTTTTCGGAGATGACACATGACCTTGTGGATATTCGCAATCGTATTCTCTCTTCTTTTGACGGGGTTTCCGGTCAATTCGAATGTCCTGAAGGTGAACGACAGCCTGTGGTTGTTGTATCCAAGCGTCTTACTCCTTCGATGGTTTTAAATATAGCTCAGAATGAAGTACTCGCTTTCGTTACAGAAGAAGGAGGATTGACCTCTCACGCGACTATTCTTGCTCAGAATTATGGTGTACCCATAGTGTTTGGTGTGGAGGCGGTTGAGAATGTCGGCTGCGGGGACAAAGTTATCGTCGATGCTTCCCTGGGAAAGGTCTTTGTAGATCCCGATAAAAAAACGGAAAAATATTATGATGAAAAGATAAAAGAAGCGAAAGAACGTAAAAAAATCTGTGTTATTAGAAAAGAAGAACCCGCTCAAACCAAAAGGGGAGTACGTCTGACATTGAAAGCTAATATAAGTTTGCAGGCGGAGATTAAATTGCTCGAGGGTTTAAATTATGACGGAGTGGGCCTGCTTCGCTCGGAATTTTTATTCATGAACCGTAATAAGGCGCCAACAGAGGAAGAATGGTTCAGGGTTTATAAAAATATTGCGCAGGCTGCTAAGGATAAGAGTGTGGATATAAGGTTGCTCGATATTGGCGGCGATAAAATGCCTGCATATCTGAGGCTCCCTTCGGGAGAAAATGATGACCTGGGGATCAGAGGAGCCCGGGCGATAAATATTTTTTATGATATGTATTTAAGCCAGACTAAAGCCATCTTGAGAGCTTCATTTTATGGTAATTTGAGATTGTTGTATCCTATGATATCCGATTTGTCCGATATCGAGTTGTTTAGAGAAATCGTGAAAAAGGCGAAATCTACACTGGATAAAGAAAGAAAAAGATATAATGAAGATATTAAGGAAGGCATAATGATCGAGACTCCGGCTGCGGCAGTGATGACGGGGACACTTTTGAGGCACTCTGACTTCGCCAATATAGGATCTAACGACCTTCTGGAATATACTCTCGCCGCTTCCAGAAACAGTCAGATAATAGAAAAGAGATATCATATCCTTCATCCTTCATTGGTTCGTCTTATGGAAATAATCGTCCGGGAGGCTCAAACTATCAAAAAAGAAATTTGTTTGTGCGGAGAGATAGCCAGCTTCGAGGAATTTTATCCCTTATTCCTGAGTATAGGACTCGATAGTTTCAGTGTGGAGGCATCCAAATTTAGCGATATAAAGTGTAACCTGCTGCATATCGAAAAGCCCGATAAAACATATCTGGATAAATTCTACCAGAATCTTAAAAAAGATGATATCGAGAAATTTTTAGATGAGAGCTGAATCCAAATTTATATCCAAGCGGAGGCTGTGCCAAAAGCCCGGATTCCTGGCGTAGGGCAAACCTTTAGGTTTGCGAAATGCTTGGTTAGCAATATGTTAGCACAGCTAAAGCCGTGCCCTACGAGCGAAATTGAGAGTCTTGGCACAGCCTTGGCTATAAACCATAATTTTATTTAAGCTTCTTTTTACTCAAGAATCTGGTTTTGACATATATTGTAAAAGCATTTTTTTAAAGTCAAAGATAACCACAGGGAAAGCAGGATAAAAGTAGTCGCTTCCGCTATCGGAAATGCAAACCAGGTCGCCTCTAATCCGAATGCCTGTCCCAGAAAATACATGGAAGACAGGAGTATGAAGAATTGTCTCATGATGTTCAGAATCAAACTCGGAAAACCTCTTCCTATTGCTTGAAAAGTTGCCGCGCCCATAATATTTAATGACATAAATATGTATGCCAGACTTACTCGTCTTAAAGCGGTTATTCCTATTCTTATAAACTCGGGATCTTGATTAAATAATTCGAGTAAAAATTCCGGAAATGCCTGAAAGAGTATAAGCCCCAGTGCTCCCATAGATAATGCTGTTAAGCTTCCCAGAAAGATTGTCTTTTTCATCCTTTTCGGTTCTTTATGCCCGAAGTTGTAACCCACGAGCGGCAAGTAACCCTGAGTCAAACCGAAAATAGACATAAGAAAAAAAGATTGTAGTCTAAAAATCACTCCCATCACCGCTATAGCGGTGATGTTAAATGACCCTAATATTCTGTTGATCGTTATCATAGTTAAACTCATTAAAAGTCTCCCGGCCATTGCCGGTAATCCGACCTGATATATTCCTCTTATAATATGAAGGTCAAAGGAGAATTTTTTCAGTCTCAAAGTAACTTCATTCCTATCGCTTAAGAGAATATGAGTTATAAACAATCCGCTTATTAGTCTTGAGAAAACTGTAGCGATAGCGGCTCCCTCGATCCCTAATTTTGGGAAAAATCCTATTCCAAAGATTAAAAAAGGATCCAGTATTATATTTAAAACGGCTCCTATCAGCATGGTTATCATGGGAGCTAAGGTATTGCCTTCTCCCCTCAAAATATAATTAAATATAGCGGGTATAAAAATCGTTAATGAGCCTATCATAATGATTCTTATGTATCTTTTTGCCATATCTATTAACATCGTATTATCCGTAAAAAGATGGACTATCTGTTCAGAGAAGAAAAATCCAATCACTCCGACTATAAGGCCGTATAAAATAGCTATAAAAAAGACATGTTCGGCGACTATACCGGCTCTATCTACTTTTCTCTGCCCGAGTAATCGGGAAATTAAAGAGCTGGTCCCTACTCCCGTACCGACAGCTACGGCAATCAATAGGATCTGGACGGGGAAACACAATGATAAAGCGGATAAAGCTTCTGTGCTCAATCTGCCTACATACATACTGTCTATAATGTTATACATTGAATGAACAAACATTCCGATAATTGCCGGGGCTGACAATTTAAACAGTAAAGGACCGATTTTTTCTTTTCCCATTCTGTTAGATTTTGTGATAAGTCCCATCCTTTTATCCTTGTATTTTAAACCATTCGGAAATTTGTATATAAGTTAGCTTCAAATTTCAATTACATATTAGTAAAAAGAATTCAATATGCAACACAGGATCATAACCAGGATACCTCTAAAACTTTAAAATCAGGAAGTAATCGAAACACAAAAAAAATTTTTGATGGTTTATATCAATATCCTGAAGTATTTGACATGGCAAAGTATATAGTTTTGGTATTTTTGTTTAAGATTTTGATAGAGGCTGAAAAAAATTGTTGCTAATAACACTCAGGGTCTTCTCTTTTTAAATATCTCTCAGGTTCTTTTTCAAATTTATTTTTACATTCTTCGCTGCAAAAATAGTAGGTTTTTGCCTTATAAGAGGTCGTTACAGCTTTATCCCTATCTATTTCCATACCGCAAACAAGGTCTGTCACCTGCTCCATTTTTTTAGCCTCCTTTTTTAGTTTTTATTCTTAATTTAATATCTTTCTTCCAGGTTGTTGAGTGTGTTTATTATAAGTTCGGGTAAAGCGGGATGTATGTGCATTCCCCATAAATTTTCGAAACTGAGGCCCAGCGCTTTAAGATTTATTACTTCCTGGATTAGAATCGAAGCCTGAGAACCTATGATGTGAAATCCGAGAATTTTCATGTTTTCACGATTTACGATCGCTTTCGCGAAGCTATCTTTTTCAAGCATCGCGGCGCCGCGAGCGACTCCCGTGTATTTCGCTTTGCCTACCAGTATTTTTTCGTATTTTTTCGCAGCTTGTCCTTCAGTTAATCCAACGGAAGCTATTTCAGGATATCCGAAGACCGCGTGAGGCACCGAAGAATAATCCATTTTCTCTTCATGGGTGTGTAAGCTGTTTATTGCAACCAGTATCGCTTCTCTGTTTGCAACGTGTTTAAACATATGTTGCCCTGTGGCGTCACCCAGAGCCCAGATATTTTTTACGCTGGTTTTCATGTTTTCGTTTACTTTTATATATCCGTTATCGTCTGTTTCTATACCGGTATTTGCCGCCTCAAGCAAATCGGCGTTAGATTTTCTTCCGGCAGCTACGAGAATCCTGTCTCCGGTGAAGTTTACTTTTTTAGATTCTTTTTTATTCTTTCCGGTGATTTTATATTTTTTACCGGATTTACTGACTTCCGTTACTTTAACGCTAGTGTAAATCTGCATGCGCTGGTTCATTTTGTCATTGAGTAAATCGGAAATCTCGGGTTCTTCGACGTTGATTATCCTCTCCGTCATTTCCAGTATGGTAACGTCCGTTCCCATTGCAGATAGAAAATGCCCGAATTCCACGGCCGTATAACCTCCGCCGATAATCACAATACTTTCCGGATTTTCTTTCAACTCCAGCAATGATTCATTTGTCAGATAATCCGAATTCTCTAAACCTTCTATTGGAGGGATTAATGGCCTGGTACCGGTGGCTATGACAATTTTTTCGCCTTTAATTTTTTCTCCGTTTACTTCCAGAATGTATTCATCCACAAAATGGGCTTTTCCCGGGTAAAAATCCATTATTTTCGTATCGGACAGACTTTTTCTTATTTTTTCTCTGCTTGCTTCCCTGCTTTTCCTCATTCTTTCCATTATCAGGTTAAAATCTATTTTTTTAATTTCGGCGTCGATTCCAAACTTACTGCTTTCCTGTAGTTCAAGAATTCTGTCTGCGGCGTAGGTTAGTTTTTTTGTTGGTATACATCCGAAATTCATGCATAACCCGCCCGGGGGTCCCTGGTCTATTAGAGCGACTTTTTTACCGTGAGAAACCGCGCTGGAAGAGACTATTCCCCCGGAACCGTTTCCGATCACAACAAAATCATAGCTTTTCATATTTTAATCTCCTTTATACGTAATCCTGTAAATTGTTCCGGATTTATCATCAGATAAAAGCAAAGAACCGTCCGGCATTATTTCTAAATCCACGGGTCTTCCCCAGGAAGTACTGCCGGCAAGCCATCCTTCCGCGAATACTTCCTTTGAAATGGCTTTGTTCTCTTTTATTTGTATGAACATTACTCTGTATCCTATAGGGGTCGTACGATTCCAGGAACCGTGTTCGGCGATAAATATACCTCCCCGGTATTTCTCCGGAAACATTGTTCCTGTATAAAATCGCATTCCGAGAGCCGCCACATGCGGTCCGAGTTCCAATTCGGGCGGGGTAAATTCCGAACATTCCCTGCTGCGAAATTCAGGATCCTGAATGCCTTTGCCGTGGCAGAACGGAAAACCGAAATGCATTCCAGGTTCGGGAGCTCTGTTGAGTTCGTCGGGAGGTATGTCGTCTCCCATCCAGTCTCTTCCGTTATCTGTGAACCATAAGACTTCGGTTTCGGGATGCCAATCAAAACCCACTGTGTTTCTTATCCCTTTTGCGAATATTTCAAGATTACTGCCGTCTGGATTCATTCTCATTATAGAAGCGTATCTTGCGTCTTTTTCAAGGCAAATATTGCAGGGCGCGCCCACAGGCACATAAAGCTTGTTATCCGGACCAAAAGCGATAAATTTCCATCCGTGATGTTCATCAGCGGGGAAAGATGCGTTGACTATAGCAAATTCGGGAATAGAGTCTAAATTATTTTCGATATTATCAAATTTCAAAACTCTGCTTATTTCCGCGACGTAAAGAGCGCCTTCTTTAAAAGCTATTCCGTTAGGGTTGTTAAGACCTGAAATTATAGTTATTATTTCATCCGCTTTGAAATCTTTGTTGGTGTCTAAAACAGCATAAACTTTTCCTTCTCTTCTGCTTCCGACGAATAGAGTCCCTGCCCGGGTTAAGCAGAGAGAACGCGCCCCCGCTACATTTTCTGCGTAAACACCTATTTCAAATCCGGATGGAAGTTTTACGTTTTTAATTTGATTTGCGTTAGCAGATGGGATTATAGCTGTGAAATAACCGGGTAAAAAAAGATAAATGAGAGCTAAAATTCCAAAAAATATTAATATATAAGCAATTTTTCTTTTCATTATACCTCCTGAAACACATCTTTATTATTAATGAATGCGTTTTCATTTTTTGTGCAAGGTCAAAAATTCCATGGGATTTCTGTTATCTGGTTCTTCATTAATCTATTTGAAAGATGGATTTATGTTCTGTACTTTTATGAACGTGATAACTTTAGAATTTAGAGAATAGAAAGTAGTGTGAAAAAAGAGGTTAAAAAAAATATGTTGAAATAATTAAAATAGATTTTTATTTTGAAAGGAGTTCTTTTGCCTTTTTTGTTACGTTTTCCGCAGAAAATCCCAGTTCTTTAAATGCCGTTTTTCCGGGAGCAGAAGTTCCGAATCTATCCAGGCCCAGAACATTACCGTTATCTCCCACATATTTGCGCCAGCCGAGTGTTACACCCGCTTCAATTGCCAGTTTAGGTATTTCAGGGATAAGAACCTCATTTTTGTATGCCGAGTCCTGTTTTTCGAATAATTCGAAAGAGGGCATGGAAACAACTCTTACTTTTCTTCCTTCTTTTCTTAACATCTGGGCTGCTTCAAGAGCCAGATGAACTTCAGAGCCGGTCCCGATAAGAATGATTTCCGGCTTTTCATCTGAATCTTCGAGTATGTAGGCGCCTTTTATTACACCTTCTTTTATCTTATTTTTGTTTAAATCCAGTATCGGTAAATTTTGCCGGGTGAGAATAAGAGAAACCGGACCTCTGCTTTCGATCGCGATTTTCCACGCTTCTGCTGTTTCATTCGCGTCTGCCGGACGGATAACGGTCATATTCGGTATAGCCCGGAGGCTCATCAAATGTTCCACCGGTTGATGAGTGGGACCGTCTTCTCCCAGACCTATACTGTCATGGGTAAATACGAATTTTGATTTGCATTTCATAAGCGCTGATAAGCGAAGCGCCGGTTTAATATAATCGGAGAAAATAAGAAATGTAGCGCCATATGGTATCACTCCTCCGTGAAGAGCCATTCCGTTAACTATGGCTCCCATCGCGTGTTCTCTGACTCCGAAGTGCAAGTTTCTGGATGCGGGACTTTCTGATGAGAAATCTCCAAAACCTTCCATAATGGTGTTGTTCGAAGGCGCGAGGTCCGCCGACCCTCCGATTAAATTTGGGAGTTTGGGAGCTATAGCGTTCAATACTTTGCCTGAAGCTTTTCGAGTGGCGACAGCTCCGGTTTCCTTTTGAAATTCCGGAATATCTGAGTCCCAACTTAAAGGGAGTTCTCCCAGTAATGAATTATCCAAATTTACGGCTTCTTCGGAATATTCTTTTTTATGTTTTTCAATCAAATCGTTCCACTCTTTTTCCAGCTTTTTGCCCTTGTCCCTGTATTTGGCAAAGTGATTTTTAGCCTCTTCGGGAATCAGGAAATGTGGTTCTTCCGGCCATCCCAGATTCCGTTTTGTCTCCCTGACTTCTTCCTCCGAGAGTGGTGAGCCGTGTACCGCGCCGGTATCCTGTTTTGGACTTCCGTATCCTATATGAGTACGAATGATTATAATGGAAGGGTTATCTTTTTCGCTTTTAGCTTCATCTATCGCTTTGTCTATCGTATCTATATCTTCTCCGTCTTTTACATTAATTACATTCCATCCGTAAGCTTTATAACGCTGTTCGACGTTTTCGGTGAAGGCTATATCCGTGTCTCCCTCGATAGAAATATTGTTTTTGTCGTAAAGAACTATAAGTTTGTTTAATTTAAGAGTTCCCGCCAGAGAGCAAGCTTCGGCAGAAATACCTTCCATCAGATCTCCGTCTGAGGCCATTACATAAGTATAATGGTTTATAATATCGAGATTTTCTTTATTAAATGTTTTCGCCAGGAATTTTTCCGCTAACGCCATCCCTACAGCCATCGAGATACCCTGTCCCAGCGGTCCGGTTGTGGCTTCTACTCCCGGAGTATCCCCATATTCGGGATGACCGGGTGTTTTACTTCCCCACTGACGGAATTGTTTTATTTCTTCTAAGGGTAAATCGTATCCGAAAAGATGCAGAAGGGAATAAAGAAGAGCTGAGGCGTGGCCGGCGGAAAGTACAAATCTGTCTCTGTTAAACCAGTTTGGATTTTTCGGGTTAAATCTTAGGTGACGGCTCCAGAGAGCGTAAGCCATTGGAGCGGCTCCCAGAGGCATTCCGGGGTGACCGGAATTGGCTTTTGTAACCGCATCCACGGATAAAAAACGTATGGTTTTTATACACTGGTCATCTATCTTATTCATTTTTCTGATATACAATATAAGAAAAAGCCGATCTGTCAACCACTTTTTTTATTTATTATTATATAAATGTACAAATAATATTTGTATTTTTTTTGTTTTTTTCTTTATAAGATTCTTAGAGTATATATAATGTAATGCTATTAGGAATATTTTGCTTACTTTGTTTTAGTTGCCTCAGAATCGATTATACCCTGGAGCATAAGACTTTTTTTTATCTCTTTAAGACCTTTATCCCTCAGTTGTCGCACTCTTTCTCTCGATATGTGCATAAGTTTTCCTATTTCTTCCAATGTGTAAGAGTTTTTTTTATTAAGTCCGAAGTAATAAAAAATTATTTTTTTACTCCTTGGTTCCAGTTGATCCAATTTTTTCAGAATTTTGTTAACAATACATTCTTGATTGTATTTTTCCAGTATATCTTCGTTATTTTCGGGAATAAAATCTTTAAATTCTAATTCACCCGACTTATCAACCAACTCGTCCAGAGAAACGTCTTTTTTCGCCAACTCTAAGTTTTCTTCTATCTTTTTTATACTTATACTGTGTTCTATTCTCTCAGCTATTTCTTCCATCGTCGGCTCGCTGCCTTTTTTACGTTTGATTCTTTCTTGGGCTTTTTTAACTTTAAATACTTCTCGAGCTCTGGTAGATGGTATACGGAATGATTTCTTGTACTCGGCGATATATCTATTTATATATCTTTTAATCCACCAGACCGCATAAGAAAGAAATCTTGCTTCGTATCTTTCATCGTATCTCATTGCCGCTTTAATTAGTCCCATATTGCCTGCGCTTATTAAATCGGTTAAAGGTAGGCCTATTTTGTCGTACTTTTTAGCCGTATAAATTACAAATCTAAGATTCGCGTTTACCAGTTCCTTTGCGGCTTCTTTGTCGCCTTTTCTCACTCTTTTTGACAGTTCTTTTTCTTTTTTGTGGTCTATTAGAGAATATTTCTGGATATCTTTTATATATATTTGCATGGTTCCATAGAGGCCTTCCATTAGATTCCTCCTTTGACTGTTTCCTCTGTTCCGGCGATCACCACGGTCTCAACGCACTATTTCTCCTCGAGCAGGATCGCGTCTGTGGGACAGGCATCGGCAGTTTCCTTACAATCACATCCGTTGCATCCGTCCTTATTCGCAACTTCAGCTTTACCGTCCTCGCCCCATTGAAATAAATCGGGACACATGTATATACATTCACCGCAGCTTATACAGGCGTCTTTATCTATTCTGGGTACTGTCATTTTTCCTCATCTCGTTTACGATTATCTTGCTGTGTTGTTGGATTGTAAATTTGTTTATTCATCTATACCGACAACGCCGCATGCTAATCTGGCTCCGGCATTGCCTGTGGGTTGTGTTTTTAAGTCGTCTTCTCCCGCGTGCACCATTACGGCTCTGCCTATGATAGAACTTTTTCCGCTGAATGAAATTACCGTATCCGTTATTTCAAATTTCGCGGTTCCGTCTTTATCGGCTGTAATATTTCCGAGGTCTCCGACGTGCCTTTCTTTATCGGAAGGAGCTCCGTGAGGTTTGCCGAAAGGGTTGAAATGTCCGCCGGCAGATGTACCGTCCTCCGCGCTGCAGTCGCCGTATTCATGTATGTGAAACCCGTGTTTACCCGGTGATAAGTTTTTGATTTCACCCATTATTTCAATGCCGTTATCTGTTTTTTGGAATTTAACGATTCCTTTTGTATTATTTCCTTTTGTGGGGTGGAGAACCGCAATTGCCTTTTTTGTCTTTTCGGTTTCTTTTTCCGTAGTCGCATTTTTCTTTATTTGGCATCCGTACGATAAGGTTAAAACGATAAGTGATACTACAGATAATACTAATTTAATTTTTCCTCTCACTGCTGCCTCCCGGATTTTACTGTTTAAAATTACGGTTTTATTATATATTAAGTTCCTCTGAATTAACCCATAAACCGTGAATATTACAGTAGGAAAACGCGTATAATTTTACGGTTTTACCTTTCTCGACTATTTCAATGACGGGCATGTGTTTCTCGGATTTCCAATCCGCTTTTTGGAGTAATTCTTCAAAGTTTTTCACTATTCCTCCTTTCTTTTGGCTTTACTTAATTTAGTTTAATATAATCTTGCAACAAATACAGCCTTGAACTTAAACAACCTCATCAAAAATACAACCTTGAACTTAGAAAAAATATGAAAAGATTCCAACTTTGTAATCGTTCCAAATTTATTATAAAGATTTTTTTTGGTTTTGTCAAGGGTTCTTTTTCTTACGGATATGGATTATTTAGAAATTTATTTACTTGACAAAATATAATCTAAGGCTACAGTTTATAATAATGTGATAAATTGATTTTTTTGTTTTAAATGTTTTTAATGTTATTCATCCTATGGTATTTTTTTGCGTAAGCTTTAATTTTTTTTCATGATATGTTTTTTGCAAAATACATTAGGAGGGTATGATGAAGGATATTTCTATTGTTTTGTGCGGTGAAGCGGGTCAGGGAATACAAACGGTGGAGAAGATTCTCGTTTCTATACTTAAGATTTCGGGCTATTTTGTTTTTTCCGCCAGAGAGTTTATGTCCAGAATAAGGGGAGGCAGCAATTCCACCGAGATTAGAGTGTCCGGAAAACATGTGAATTCCTTTGTTGAGAAAACAGATATTTTAATTCCCCTGGACGATAAGGCGGTCGGACATGTGAAATGGAGAATAGATAAGAATACGATTATACTGGGAAAAAAAGAATTTATTGAAGGCAAGTCTGAAAAGACTTTCGACATTCCCTTTACAGAACTGGCCAAAGAGGCCGGAAATAAACTTTACGCGAATACAGTTACGGCTGGAGTACTCTCGGGTATGCTCGATGTGGATTTTGATATAGTAAAGGATTTTATAAGTGGTTATTTTAAGGAAAAGGATAAAAAGATCGTCGAGGGAAACATAGAGGCTGCGAAAAAAGGTTATGAGATAGGAAAGGATCTGGCTGAGAAATACGGCAAAGATTTTGAATTGAAGAAGAATGAGAAAGCTAAAGAGCTTTTACTGTTGAGCGGTGCTGAATTAGTTTCTCTGGGCGCGATAGCCGGTGGATGTAATTTTATTTCTTCTTATCCGATGTCTCCTTCTACCGGAGTATTAGTATTTCTTTCAGAACAGCAGGAAGAGTTCGGGATAATAGCCGAACAGGCAGAGAGCGAGATATGCGCTATCAATATGTCTCTGGGAGCCTTTTATGCCGGAGCCAGAGCCATGGTTACCACTTCCGGAGGCGGTTTTGCTTTGATGGCGGAGGGTTTGAGTCTCGCCGGGATGCTGGAAACTCCCATCGTAATTCATCTGGCTCAGAGACCCGGGCCCGCCACGGGTCTTCCCACGAGAAGCGAACAGGGGGATTTGCTTTTCGCTTTATTTGCGGGACATGGAGAGTTCCCGAGAATAATATTCGCTCCGGGGAAAACCGAAGATGTTTTTAATCTCGCTTGTAAAGCTTTCGAACTGGCTGATAAGTTTCAGGTTCCTGTGATTATTATGACCGATCAATATCTTCTCGATTCTTCTTTCCTTGTGTCCCGGATAGATGTGTCCAAACTCAAGATTAAAAAATATTTCGTAAAAACAAATAAAGATTACAAAAGGTACGGAGTAACCAGAGATGGTGTAAGTCCAAGGGGTATTCCGGGTTACGGAAAGGGTCTTGTAGTAGTGGACAGCGACGAACATGACGAAGAGGGACATATAACCGAAGACCTGGATTTCAGAACGGAGATAGTGGATAAGAGGCTGAGGAAATTGGATTCGATTAAAAAAGAAATAGAGCCTCCCGAGCTTATCGGTGAAGAAAAATACAAAACATTGCTTATAGGATGGGGTTCCACTTATTACGGAATAAAAGAAGCTTTAAAGATACTGGATGATAAGAAAATATCTTTTTTGCATTTTAAACAGGTTTATCCTCTCCATCCCGATACCCGGAAATATATCGAGAAGGCAAGAAAGACTATAGTGGTTGAAAATAATGCGACCGGTCAATTTGCCAGATTAATTAAAATGGAGACCGGCATACAAATCGATCATTCTATATTAAAATATAACGGTTTGCCTTTCGGAGTGGAGGAAATCGTAAAAAGAATTAAAGAGGCAGATAAAAAGGAGAGCAAATAATGGATGCTAAAACTTACGATATGGGAAAAATAGATATAGCATGGTGTCCGGGCTGCGGAAATTTCAGCATCCTGCAAATATTGAAAGACGCGTTATCTGACCTGGAGATAAAACCCGAAGAACTGGTTATGGTTTGCGGTATAGGTCAGGGTGCTAAGGCGCCTCATTATTTTAAAGCGAATTTATTTAACGGTTTGCACGGAAGAGCTCTGCCTCCGGCTACTGCAATAAAGGCTGTAAATAAAGACCTGGTGGTGATAGCGGAAGGCGGGGATGGTGATATGTATGGAGAGGGAGGCAATCATTTTCTTCACACGGTCAGAAGGAATCCTGATATCACGCATATTGTTCACAATAACATGGTATATGGTCTTACCAAAGGACAGGCGTCTCCTACAAGTTTAGAGGATTTTGAAACGCCGGTACAGGTTGGCGGCGTGATACTTGAGCCTTTCAATCCTCTGGCTGTGGCGGTAGGTCTCGGCGCTTCTTTCGTTTCCCGAGCTTATTCTGATGACTTAGAAGAAACCAGAGAGATTATAAAAAAGGCTATAAAACATAAAGGATACTCGCTTGTAGATTTGCTCCATCCCTGTGTTACTTATAATAAGCTCAACACCAGAAAATGGTTTAAAGAGAACACGTATTATCTTCCGGAAGATTACGATCCTGAAGATAGAAACGAAGCCTTTAAGAAGGCGACTGAGGAGGAGAAACTTCCTTTAGGTGTTTTCTATATAAATAAAGAAAAAGAACCTTTTGAAGAAAAACTTCTTGCCTATAAAAAAAATAAAAAGCCGATGTACGAAAGAGAAGTCGATTTTAAAAAATTGGAAAAGTTGATAAAATCGAAAGAATAGCTTAAGGAGAAGTTCATGAAGAAATTGAAAATAGCTTTTTTCGACGCGAAGCCTTACGATAAAGATTTTTTTAATGCAGCGAACAAAAAGTACCGATATGACATAAGATATTTCCAGAGCCGTCTTTCGGAGAATAATGTTATTGTGACTCAAGATTCCGATGTCATCTGCCCTTTTGTTAATGATATTATAAATAAAAAAATAGCGGATGAATTGTATGATAACGGCATAAATCTAATAGCCCTTCGTTCAGCAGGTTATAATAATGTGGACTTGAAGGCTGTTTTCGGAAGGATTCATGTAGTGAGAGTTCCCGCCTATTCTCCGAACGCTGTCGCAGAGCATGCGGTGGCTTTGATGTTGTCTTTAAACCGAAAAATCCATAAAGCTTATTACCGGACCCGGGATAGTAATTTCAATATAAATGGTCTTTTAGGGTTCGACATGGCTGGTAAAACCGCGGGTGTTATAGGAACCGGGAAAATAGGTGTTCTGGTTGCCAGGATTTTGAGGGGATTCGATATGAAGGTAATTGCCTATGATAAATTTCCCGATAAGAAAAACGAAAAAAAATATGGGTTTTCTTACGTGGATTTAAATACCCTTTATAAAAGATCCGATATTGTAACTCTGCATTGTCCGTTAACACCCGAGACCATGCATATAATCGATAAAAAGAGTATAAAAAAGATGAAAGATGGGGTTATGATAATAAACACAGGCAGAGGGAAGCTTATAAACACCGTCGATTTGATAGCCGCTTTAAAAAAAGGAAAAGTGGGGAGCGCCGGGCTGGATGTGTATGAAGAGGAATCGGATTATTTCTTTGAGGATTATTCGAGTGCTATAATAAGTGATGATGTTTTAGCCAGATTGCTTACTTTTCCCAATGTGCTTATAACTTCTCACCAGGGTTTTTTTACGGAAGAGGCTTTAAATAATATAGCTAAAACCACTCTTGAAAATATAAGACTTTATTTCGAAGAAGGTAAACTGCCTAATGAAATCTGTTATCGTTGTTCTGAATTTGGTTCTGAGGGTCCCTGCAGAAAAGAAAAAACCGGAAAATGTTTTAATTTAGACATATCAAAGACTTGAAAAAAAATTTAATCGTAGTTTTTAATGATTGGTGTTTTAAATAAATGAAATTTATGATTTGGAGGTTTGTGTGACTGAAAAATTATTATCTTCGCTGACTAATATAAAGGATTCTTTTATAAGTAATGTTCCGGGAGTATTTATAACTATTTTAATACTGATCGTTCTTCATTTTATAATTCGTTTCTTTTTAAATAAATTATCAAGATTTTTAATTGATAGAGCCGCAAGAACGGAAGAGCTAACCACGGAAAAAGAGAAAAGAGTTACCACCATCAACAATATATTTAAACGTGTCGCGTTTCTCGTGTTCTGGGGTGTAGGATTAATAATTTTGCTCGGTCAAATCGGAGTTAATATTGCTCCCATACTTACCGGTGTGGGTGTTTTCGGTCTCGCGGTTAGCTTTGGAGCCCAAACTCTTGTTAAGGATATTATAGCGGGTATTTTTATACTGATCGAAAACCAGATCAGAGTGGGGGACGTTGCAATCATTAACGGTGTGGGAGGTCTTGTGGAAGAAATTAATCTCAGGACAACGGTTTTAAGAGATCTCGAAGGAATTGTGCATGTTTTTCCGAATGGTTCTATAAATACTCTTTCCAACATGACAAAAGAATGGTCCGCGTGCGTATTGGATATTAATATCGCTTACAAAGAAGATCCGGAGAGAGTCATGGAAATCATGAAAGAGGTAGAAGAGGATTTAAGAAATGATGAAGAATTCGGAGATTCGATTCTCGAACCCATGGAAATTTTCGGTCTGGATAAATTCGGAGAATCCTCGATGATAATAAAAAGTAGAATAAAAACCCTCCCATTAAAGCAGTGGACAATTGCCAGACAGTATAGAATAAGGCTTAAAAAAGCTTTTGATAAAAACAAGATTGAGATTCCCTTCCCGCATATAAGCCTGTACTTCGGCGAAGCCAGCAAACCATTCGAAGTTTTAGTGAATAGTGCGGAGGGGAAATAATAGCCGGATAAAATTTGAGGTTTTTTAACCAGAAATACATATTTTTGTTTTTCTTTGTGTCCTGGCGTCTTTGTGGCTAAGTTTTTTAAATATCCACTCCCAGTGTTATTCTTATAATTATTCCAATCCCAAATGAAAGGGCGGCTATTCCCAGGCTCAAAAATGTCATTTCTAAAAAACGTTTTTTGAAAGGTAAATCCCTGGCAATTGAGACATAGTGATTGAAAAAGAAAATAATTAAAATTCCTATAATTAGAGTTGTTAACAGAGCTATTAGATAATTGTCGAGAATAAAATAAGGTAAAACTAAAAGTAAAACCGTGACAATATAAGCGGTTCCGGTGTAAAGTGAAGCTTTTAGAGCTATTTCATTGTTACCTTCCGCTTTTGTCGAAAGGTACTCTGAAGCTCCCATGGAAAGAGAAGCGGCTATACCGGTTATTATTCCTACTGCGGCTATGAGATTTGTTTTTTGTAAGGCGAAGGAAAGACCTGCTAAACTGCCCGTTAATTCCACAAGAGCGTCGTTGAGACCCAGCACTATCGAACCCACGTAGTTCAATCTCTCTTCGTCGAGTAAACCAATTAATTCATTTTCGTGTTTTTCTTCTTCGTCCGCTATCTGTTCCGCTTCAGGAATATATTCTGAAATTTCCCGGTAATTAACCTGTGCCTGCTCTTCTCCTTTTTCCATTAATTTTATGGCGAAGGTATAACCTAAGAATCTGGCGATCAAAGTAAATTTGAAAATTTTCCATCTTTCAGGCTTAATATCTTTTTTTGTTATGGTCTGCCAGAATTTGGCATGACGCAGTTCTTCGTTGGCTATATCGAGTAAAACTTTTGTGTTTTTTTTGTCTTTTACTAATTTTGCTATATTGGAGTAGATGTGATATTCTGTAATTTCATTCTTTTGAGCAGTGTAGATCTGTTTCATGATATGTTCGAGCGCTTCCAATGATTTTCCCATCTAACTTCCTTATTGTTGAATGATGTTGTTAAAATTTGATTTGGGCATCTATGAATGCTTTTTTCAGGAGTTCGATAAGTTCTAATTTTATAGACCATTTTTTAAGGTATTCCTTATCGAGAAAAACTCCCTGAATTTTTATTACACCTATAATATCGAGCCATTGCCTTTCTGAAACTTTACCGCCCATTTGATACCATTTTAATTTGTTAATAATGATATCTTCGGGTGAAGCGAAGCAAAATTTACTGCTCTGTTCGTTTTCAACCAATGTGTCTTCTACGCTGCGTTCAATAGCATTTTTTTGATAAGCATTATCTTTATAAACAAATACATCTATTTTAACAGAGGTTTCAAGGTGTATTAAATTAAATGAAGAACTATTTATAATCGCGTTTTTTATCATATTTTCGTCAATATAGTATTCTTCCTGTAGGTTACTTTTTAGCGCTTTGATTTGGTTCGGGTTTATATCCGCGACTATATCCGCGTCGAGTGTGGTACGGGGCATTCCGTATATGGAGCTTGCCAGAGAGCCTCCGATATAATAGGAAATAGAAAATTTGTTAAAAGTTTCGATTAGCGGTTTTAGCGCCATCAATATATCCGGAGAGGTCATTGTTTGTTTCTTTCTAAATATTTCTTTACTTTTTCTGCCAAATCCTTACCGTAATTATATTCTATAAACAGTAGATTTATTTGTTTATCGTTTAATTTTTTGTTTGCTCTTTTAATCGCGCGTTTTGAAAGATTTATTGTAGTTTCTGTTAATGAACGAACCTTCGAAAATTTTTCTGCCCGGCTTTGATTTTGAAGCAAAGAAATAAGTTTTCTTTCCGTTTTTTTATTTGTGTCCCGGGATTGTGTTTTCATATTTTATTCATTTTATTAGATTTTTACTGTTTTGTCAACTGTTTACGTCTTTTCTTTAGAATTATAAGATTATTTGAAAACCTCTCCCGTCTCTTTTGCCCAGAAAACAAGGTCGAGAGTATCCATCGGTATATCGATATTTTTTGATAATTTTTTCATTTTTTTTTCTATCTCTTCGTATTTTTTTTCAGATAGATTTTTGGGATATTCGTGTAAAATTCCAAGTTCTATGAGATTTCGTATTATGTGCCGGTCTAATATTGCAATGTCTGCTCCCATCCCGATGTTCCGGAGAAAATGGCTTGCTTCTTTGTAACCTATACCCTTGATATTTCCTACAAGATATTCTCGTAATTCCAGAGGGGATTTAATTCTTTTAATGTTTTCGTAAATCGAGTTTTCTTTTTTGAAAAAATTGCACCGGGCCTGGTGTAGATATCCTGCTTTCTTATTTTTGAATCTGACCTTTTGCAGTTCCTTATTTATGTCTTCGATTGTTCCGTTAAGCAGTATATTCTTTCTTCGCATCGATAGAATTGCTTCCCAGCAGAGTTTTGCCTTCGATTGGGGTGTTAGAACACAGAAGGCTAATTCGGTAAACAGTTCTTCCCGATTCGCGTTTTTGCCGATTGCCCTGAATTCATTCAGACGGTTTTCAATGTTTTCTTTGAATTTGAGATAGACCTGTTTTATTTCCGAAATGTTTTTTTTGTCAAATTCCATTTTTTTTAGATTTATCTTACAGATTTGATTGTGTATGTCAAGATGATACCCCCATCCAACTTTTTAACCACAGAGAACACAGAGAAAAGAAAAACACACAGAGACTACGAAAAGACAAGAAAATTATGTTTTGTTAATCCCCATCCCCACCTGAGAATATAAACCACGAAACACACGAAATACACGAAACCCCACCAACCCCCATTAATTTGTGTTAAAAAAGACACGAAAAAAAGAATTGAACCAAAAAGACCGTAAAGAACAAAAAGCCCAACGACACAACGCCAAATTTAACTACAGATTACTCCTGAACGCTCGTTACTTTCTACCCCGATATAGTTATACTTCTAGAAGCATATTAGGAAATCTCGTAATAATCTACGTGATCTTGTGGTTACTTTTTTAGATTAGACAAAAACAGCGTCTTGACAAAAAGCAGAATCGTTTTATTATAATTTGAAACGTGTCTATATTTGTAATCATTACAAAATTGTAAGTAAAAAGAAGAAAAGGAGGTAATAATGGAGAAGTTTGATCAATTATTGCAAAGAGCGGATTGGAAATCGGAGAAGCATGTTCCTGTGATCGAGGTATTGGAGAAAGGTGAAAAGATAAAAGTCGGTGTTTCTGTTGGTAAAGAGATTTCTCACCCAAATAAAACCGAACATCATATCGTATGGATCGAAGTTTATTTCAAGCCTGAAGGAAGTAAGTTCCCATATATGTTGGGGAAGGCGGATTTCGCCGCGCATGGAGCTTCCACGGAAGGTCCCGATACGAGCACTGTTTATACCGAACCGGATGCTGTCATGAATTTCAAGACCGAAAAATCCGGAACTATTTACGCTTTTTCCTACTGTAATATACATGGTTTGTGGGTTAATGAGGAGGAATTAAAGATATAAGCTTCAGTTTATCCGTTGATTAGTCGATTGGTTGATTGGTAGCAGTAATTTCTTAGGATCAGTTGAATAGTTGAATATAAACGACGAAAAATCTCTGTGTGCTCAGTGCGTTTTTTTTGTTTATCTATGGTCTCTGTGGTTTAATGGTCTTGGGGGTGGTTGGGATCTTTTAAATGACGAAATTTGTTGTTTTTTCTTTGTGTCTTTGTGTGCTTCGTGGTTCATTTTTTTTGGGTTGGATGTGTGGTTTTTCTACTTGAATAATTTTTAAATCTCAGTATAATTAAGTTATTCGATATGAAAATAAATCTCATTTTTTTATTCCCGAAATTTACAAAATTTAAAGTTATTAGAGGAGGAAATTTTAAATATGGGGAAATTAAAAATTTTAAGCGAGTTTTTTCTTGTTTTGGCTTTATTCTTATCTTTTGTTGCGATGTCGGGTTCGGAAGCAAATCTGAGTTTGTTTAAGCCTCCTATGAATGAATTTATAGATTCGTTAATGAATAAAATGACGTTAGAGGAAAAATTAGGTCAGCTTGCCCAGTATCCGGGTGGTGGTAGTCTAGGATTTAACACCGGAATAGATGATGATAAGAAAGAAATGGTAAGAAAGGGTCGAGTTGGTTCTTTCTTGCATGTTTCGGGAGCGGATTTTCTTGCCGATTTGCAAAAAATAGCGGTAGAGGAATCGCGTCTCGGAATACCTTTGATTTTTGGTCTGGATGTCGTCCATGGTTTTAAGACTGTTTTTCCTGTACCTTTAGCCTCCGCATGTAGCTTTGAACCGGAAGCGGTAGAAAAAGCGGCTAGAATTGCGGCGGTTGAGTCCGCGGCTTCCGGAATTCACTGGACTTTTGCTCCCATGGTCGATATAGCTCTCGACCCTCGATGGGGAAGAATAGTGGAAGGAGCGGGAGAAGATTCTTATTTGGGAGCTGTTATGGCAAAAGCTCAGGTGAATGGTTTTCAGGGTGATGGCTTAAGTTTTGAAAATACAATTCTTGCCTGTCCAAAACATTTTGTGGCTTATGGCGCTGCTTGTGGAGGCAGAGATTATAACAGCGTGGAAGTCTCGATGCGAACTCTTAATGAAGTTTATTTGTTGCCCTTTCTCGCGGCAGTTCGCGCTGGTGCAGGTTCACTTATGTGCGGATTTAACGACATTAACGGTGAACCGATGTCTTCCAATAAAGAGCTATTAACCGATTTACTCAGAGTGAAATGGGGCTTCGATGGTTTTATTGTGAGCGATTGGAATTCAATAGGAGAACTTATTAATCATGGTGTGGCAGGTAATAGAGTCGATGCCGGTAAAAAGGCTTTATCCGCGGGTGTGGATATGGATATGACGAGCAACATTTTCGGAGAAGGAATTTTAAAGTCTGTGGAAAAAGGCGAAATATCTGAGAAATTGGTAGATAAAGCAGTAAAGAGGATACTGGAAACCAAATATAAATTGGGGCTTTTTGATGATCCTTATAAGTATTGCAAACCCGAAGTCGAAAAAGCTGAAATTTTGAAAGAAGAGTATATACAATTTGCCAGAGAAATGGCATGCAAATCCATTGTTTTGTTAAAAAATAAAAATGAAATTCTTCCTTTAAAAAAAGATTTAGAGAAGATCGCGGTTATAGGACCTCTCGCGGATGATAGGCGTACGCCTCTCGGTTCCTGGAAGGCTGCCGGGGAAGAAAAGGATGTTGTTACCGTGTTGGAAGGAATCAAAAAAGCGGTATCTAAAGATACAAAAATTCTTTATGCTAAAGGCTGTGAAATTAATGATGACGATAGAAGCGGATTTGAAGAAGCCGTTTCTGTTGCCGAGGGGGCGGATGTAATTATTCTGGTTCTTGGCGAATCCGCCGATATGAGCGGAGAGGCGAGAAGCCGTTCCAAGATTGGACTTCCCCGGGTTCAAAAAGAACTTGCTGAAAAAATAGCTGAAACCGGGGTTAATATAGTGGTTGTACTGATGAACGGGAGACCTCTCGCGATTCCGTGGTTAGCTGAAAACGTTCCCGCTATTCTGGAAGCATGGTTCCCAGGTATTCAATCGGGTAGCGCCGTCTCCGATATTTTGTTCGGAGATTATAATCCCGGAGGTAAGCTTGCAGTAACAGTGCCGCGTAGCGTCGGGCAGATACCCTGTTTTTATTATCACAGGAATACAGGTAGACCGCCTTCTGAAGAAAATCCGTATTCCAGTAAATATATAGATTTGCCGATTAAGCCCTTATACCCGTTTGGTCATGGTCTCAGCTATACTGAATTTAAATATTCGAAACTTAGGATAGAGGATAAAAAAGAAGAGGCAGGCGATTCTTTAAAGATAGCTTTTTCACTTAAGAATACCGGAAAAATATTTGGAAGTGAAGTGGTTCAATTATATGTTAGAGATATTGTTGCAAGCATAGCTCCCCCGGTAAAAAAACTGGTCGGCTTTAAAAGAGTATATCTGGAAAAAGGAGAAGAAGCGGAGATTATTATTTATTTGCCCGTCAACCTCCTGGCTTTTTATAACAAAGATATGAAAAAAGTCGTTGAACCGGGAAAGGTCGAAGTGATGATCGGTAGTTCTTCACAGGATATACGGCTCGATGCTTCTTTTGTTATCGAGGGCAAAGAAACCGAAATCGACGACTCGGAGATTTATTACAGTGTCGTGGAGGTTAAGAAATAAACATAAAAGCAAAGAGAGAAAAATTCGTACAGGGGTAAAAAAAAAGCTTACTGCTTCCGGCTTCCGGCTCACGGCAAAAAAACAAAAAAAATCGTGTAATTCGTTGTTACTTAATTTAGTTGGTGCGTAAATGCGTAGAAGCGTTAGAGTGTAGAGAAAAAGCAACATAAAAATCCGTGTATATCAGTGTAAATCCGTGACTGTTATTGGGGGGCTGTTGGGTGGCTTTATGTGAGAGACTCTTTTTCTTCGTGTCTTCGTGGCATAAAATATCTGGTGGTAATCTTGTGTAATTTGTGATTCAGACCTTGAGATTACTTCGCCCGGGTCTGGCAAGATGTCAAACTCGTAATGACCAAAACAAACAAAAGTAATGGGGTGCGGGTTGGCTTTGTGTCCTTTGCGGGCTTTGTGGTTCATATTATGTGTTAGCGGTTTTACCGCGCTGGGTTCTCCGTGTTTTCGTTTGTTCTCTGTGGTTTGAAAATTGGGAGTAGGGAACCCTCTTGACAAAATCATTTTTCGTGTTATCTTTTTAGTAAAAGTAACACCAATACTAATATAAAGGGGGTTTTTAATGTTTTTGTTGTTTGTTTATATTTTTTCGATTTCGGATTCGGTGGAATTGCCTATGGATACTTCGGGTGCAAAGATGTACATTTCTGAAGGTGTAATGGTTACGGCAAGCAGATACGAGGACGATATTTCCGATATTTCGGCTTCTGTTTCGGTTATAACTGAAAAAGATATAAGGTTGATGAATTCTTACGTTGCTCCTGATTTGCTTTCCTCTATTCCCGGAGTAGAGGTTATGAAGACCGGCAATTTCGGAAGGGCCGATGTGGTTGTAAGGGGTATTGGTAATAACGGCAGGAAACTCGGTTTTCTTGTCGACGGGAGACCGGAAAAAATGTCTATCTACGGTTGCGCCGTTACCCATACATTTCCTCTTCATAATGTAAAAAAAATAGAAGTTGTTAAGGGTCCTCTTTCTTCTCTGTATGGTTCCGGAGCTATGGGGGGAGTCGTTAATATTTTAACTAAACAGCCTTCCGGCGAGAGGAAAGTAAACCTGGAGGTAGATTACGGAAGTTTCGATACTCGAAATATAACGGGTTCTTTTCAGGAATCATTTTCTAATCTTGATTTTTTAGGGACGGTTCAAAAAAGCTCGTCCGACGGATTTCTTCCGAATTCGGCTTCAAATACCCAGGCTTACCAGGGTAATTTAATATACAATATTAACGAAAAATGGAGAGTGGAAAACTACGCTAAATATGTTGAAACTTATAAAGAGGATCCGGCGACCGTAGGTGATACTTCGGTTCCCGATGGGTATCAGGATTATGAAAGAGGCGCTTTTGATGTTTCCGTGAACGGAAACATCAATAAAATCGATTTACGCACTAAGATATACAGAACTTACGGCTATCATCAGTTTTCCGACGGATGGGAGTCGAGAGACAGAACGGATGGTTTGAATTCCTCGGTCAGAATGGCTCTTATGGATGGGAATAAAACCCAGGGGGGTGTCGAATTCTATAAGCAATACGGACACTGGATTTCTAATGGCGAATGGGACAGAGACGTTTATGAAGGTTTTGTGCATTCGGAACAAAAAACTTTATTTGTTAATTTCTCAGGGGGTTTGAGATACACTTACGTGGAAGATTCTGATGGCGTTTTTTCTTATGACGGAGGAATTGTTTTTAAATATAACGATACGAGATTGCGGGGTAGAATAAGCAAAGGATTCAGGCTTCCTTCTTTCAACGATCTCTATCTTTTTCCTGTTTCCAATCCTTCCCTTGGCGCGGAGGAA
Organism: uncultured bacterium; assembly: GCA_964631335.1. Taxonomy (GTDB): domain Bacteria; phylum Hydrothermota; class UBA3072; order UBA3072; family UBA3072; genus JAFGHJ01. The sequence continues at coordinate 4,696 of CAZVXD010000016.1, read as the reverse complement.
CTTATGAATTATGAAGTCGGTTTGAGGCAGAAATTGTCCGGTATTTTAGATTTAGATGTAGCTGTTTATCGTATGAATACAGATAATTTTATTAGATTTTCTCCCGCGAGCGGGCAGTTTGAGAATGTGGATTCATTAGTAGAGGTGGGGATGGAGACTTCTCTTGGTGTATATCCTATTGATTGGTTAAAATTTGAAATTTCTTATTCCTATATCGATAGGGATGAAAGAACGCAGGGTGTCCCCGGTCAAAAATTCAGCGGAAGTATAACCTTTGAGAAGGAAATTTTAGAAGGAAGATTGAGCGGAAGATATCTAACCGATTATTACGCGGCGGATAATCATCTGGAAGAAATCCCTTCCTATTATGTTTTTGATGTTCATTTCAATTTGAAACCGAGGGATGATCTTTCTTTGACTTTGGGAATTGATAATATACTCGATGAGGATTATGTCAGGTACGTTGAAGTCCCTAATGCGACAGGTTTATACAATATGCCCGGAAGGGTGTTTAGGATTGGGGTATCACTCGTTAAATGAATCTGCTTTTTTTGCTTTTAAGCCTGGAAATAGTTACTTCGACTACAGATATTTCTTCTGTAGTCGAAGTAATAGCTCCCGAAGAAGCTCAGATTTATAACCTTGTGCCGGAAGGTATGTGTCCGGGGCATTTTGACCTTTCCCCAGTCGAAGCCAATAAGCTTTTTCATTCCGATTTAATCATATACCATGGTTTCGAATCCTGGTTAAAAAAAGTAAAGGAATTAACACTCGATGTTGAGATGGTAGACCTGCAGACGGATGGTAATTGGATGATTCCCGATGTGTATCTCAAAGGAGCCGGGGAAGTAGCGGGCGTTTTAAAAGAGGAATACGATTCCGATAGTGTTATCATAGATATAATCGACAGTAATTACAAAAAACTCGAGAAGGAAATAGATTCTCTTTCCGGTATAATAACTCTAAGAAAAGAACCGATAGAAGGTGTTAAGATTATCTGCAGTGAACATCAAAAAGATTTCCTTGAGTTTTTAGGCGCGGAAGTGGTTTGTGTTTTTTCTCCGGGTGATGATATTTCGCTTAAGGAAATCGCCGAAGTAATAAAAGCCGGTAGAGATGAAAACGCGCGGTTGGTTGTGGATAATTTGCAGAGTGGTCAGAAAGTGGGCAGAACAATCGCGGACGAAATAAAAATTAAATATGTGAGTTTATCGAATTTTCCCGGAGAAAACGGTTATGAAGCGACACTTTTGAACAATATAAACATATTATTGGATATTTTAAGTGATAGACATACGAGGAATTAGCAAATCTTTCGGGAGTAAAAAAGTTTTATCTGATTTTTCCCTGAATATAAAAAAACATGACTTTGTAGCAATAATAGGTCCCAACGGAGCGGGGAAAACGACCCTGCTTAAAATTGTAAACGGACTTATTGCGCCGGATGCGGGAAGCCTTAAAGTTTTCGAGCTCGACCCGGTTAAAGATGGACTGGCTTTAAGAAAAAAAATCGGGTTTATTTTTCAGAATGAATTTATACCCAGGAATGTGCCTCTTTCCGTTAAGGATGTTGTTTGTGTCGGCAGGTCTGGAGTTAAGGGGCTTTTCAGGAAACTCGATCAAAACGATTACGTATCTGTTAAAAGTTCTATGAAAGAAGTTGGTATAATGGAATTAGAAAATAGACCGGCGGGTTTTCTCTCGGGAGGGGAACAGAGAAAAGTTTCTATTGCCAGAGAATTGGCAAGAGATGTGGAAATTTTGCTTCTGGATGAAATTTTGATGAATCTGGATCCAGCTTCACAGATGGAAATCAATAGCTTGATTACAAGTATTTACGAGAAACACAAATTAACAATCGTTTTCGTTACTCATCTTCTGAGATATTTGCCCGAAGGAATTAATAGAGTGGTCGCGCTTAAAGACGGAGAAGTTTTTGGCGATTTTTATCACGGTGATTTTAATTTAAAAGATTTATCCGATCTTTATGGAATTAACGAAGAAAACTTAAAAAAATATGTGGGAAATTTTAAGCTATAATTATTTCCAGAATGCCCTGATGGGATCTATCCTCGCGGGTATCGGACTTGGCATTGTGGGTGTCTGGGTGGTTCTATTAAGGATTCCTTTTGTGGGAATTGCCATATCGCATGCCGCTTTTGCCGGTTCGGTTATGGGCCTTCTTTTTGGGGTTAATCCAATTGTAATGGCAATAGTTTTTTCTCTGGCGGCTTCGATTTTGATCGGTCCAATAGCGGAAAAATCAGGGCTTGAGGCGAATGTGATTATCGGTATTATCTTTTCGCTCGTCTTAGGAGTAGCTTTTCTGGGACTGGGTTTGATACAGGGCCCAAAAGCAGAGGCTTTTAACCTTATCTGGGGAAGTATTTTAACCCTTTCCAGAGTTAATATTTACATAAACGCGGGTGTAACCTTTCTTGTAATTATTTTCTTAATTCTTTTCGGAAAAGAAATAAAAGCGGTGTTTTACAACAGAGAAGTTGCCATGGCGTCTGGAATACCGGAAAAATTTATTTTTTTCAGTCTTCTTTTTCTATCCGGATTTGTGATTTGCCTTAATTTAACCACGATCGGAGGAATATTGATTTTTAGTCTTCTGATAAATCCTCCTTCAGCTGCCAGGATTTTGACGCATAAACTTTCAAATATGTATTTGCTTTCTATATTGTTCGGAATCGTTTCCTGTCTTCTGGGGCTTTTCTTTTCTTATGTGTTTTCCATTCCCTCGGGAGCCACAATAATAATAGTTTCTTCTCTGATTTTTATAATTTCTTTAATTTCGAGAGGTAGAAATGGAAGTTGACTGTTTTGAGAAGTGGGCGGAGAACTGGGAAGTTTCGGCTGAATCGAAGATCGTTGCCGGAATTTTTGTTAGCGAATTGATAGATAGCAAATCTGAATTTATTTTAGACTTAGCCTGCGGTAAGGGTATCCTGCGTGATTATTTGAGTTCTAATCTTCCCGAAGCCAGGGTAGTTTATATCGATAAAGCATTCGCGATGATTAAAGGTCTAAAAGAAGCTTATCCGAAAGAGTTAGCCGTAAGAGGAGAAGGAGAAAATATCCCTTTTGAAGAGAACAAGTTCGATGCCGTAATAATTTTTAATTCTTTTCCTCATTTTCCCGATAAACAAAAAACGGTTTCAGAGTGTTACAGGGTTTTAAAGAAGGGAGGAAGGTTAATCGTAGGTCATTCTATGACTCCTGAAGAAATTAATCAGTTGCATAAAGATGTGGGCGGGCAGGTCGCCGAGCACCGATTGCCGGAAAAGGATATTTTTATAGAAATGTTTAAAAAATGCGGTTTTGAGAATATTGAATATTTTGTCGACGGTTATTTTTATGTAATGGGATTTAAATAAGCCACAAAGGCACTAAGATACTAAGAAGGCAGAACTTCGTAGTGTCTAATTGTAAGTTGAAAATTGCAAATTGTAAATTTAAAAACTGTAATAAATTCAGATTTTCGGGCTTTTTAGTTGTTTTGAGTTAAACCCAAAGAACTCAATAAACCCAACAAACTCAAAAAACTTAGCACTCGGCACTCCACACTCTTTTCTACGCTCCAACGCTTCTACGCATTTACGCATTAACTAAAATAAATTAACCACGAGATTACACAGATTATCACAAGATGACAATTTTAACACCATGTTATTAAAACGTTGGGATTTATCCCCGACAAATCAATATTGCGGGGGATGACCCCCTGCGCTACAGAGTATTTTTGTAGCGTTGGGGTTTGTTCCCAACATTAATAAAAGATAATTAAAACTTCGTGTACTGGTGTCTTCGTGGCAGAAAAAACCATTTGACAAAAGGATTAAAAATGCTTATAATATTAGTAAGAGAAGTTTAAAAAGGAGGTGTGTATGGATTGGGAAAAGTACAATTTTAAAGACGTGTTTAGACTTCGTATCAGGATTTGTTTGCTCATTGTGTTAGTTATCTTTATCCTCGGATTTTTCTTTAGCCCGGAAGTTAAAATCGAACGTACAGAAGTCGTCCCGGATGAACCGCCATTTGAAATAATCCCTCTTCCGCCCGATGAAATGGTAACAGTGAAAGAAATACCTACTGATATAAAGAAAACAATCGATAAAAATTTGAAAGAAGAATATAAAAATAAGAAACCCTTTACAGAAAATCCTTCTGATGATAATAATAAAGAACCCAGAGTCGAAGCAGGTGAGGATGTAATATTTTATGCCTATGAGGTTCCTCCTATCCCTTTGAATCTCGATGAGGTGAATTTCGAATATCCTAAATCTTTAAGAATGTTAGGTATTGAAGGTACTGTTTATCTGCAGCTCTTGATAGACAAAAAAGGCAATGTTAAAGATGTTCTGGTGCTGGATTCGCTTCATCCGACTTTGGATAAGATTGCGATTCAAAATGCCTGGAAACTGGAATTTTCCCCTGCGCAGCAGAGAGACAAATCGGTTTCGGTTTATTATTCCTTCCCGGTGGAATTTAAACTCGAATAAAAAAAGATTTACCACAGAGTACACAGAGGAACAAAAAACTCACTGAGCGCACAGAGAAAAGTTTTTTATTGTTAATGCAAAATTCAACACTCAAAATTCAAAATTATTAAGTTACTGCGGTACAATTTTTTCTCTTTTTGCTTTTATGTTTATTTCCTGAACTCGATCGGCTATATCCGCGTTTATCG
>CAZVXD010000015.1:0-28238 GCA_964631335.1 uncultured bacterium | reverse complement strand
TGAAAAACAAAAAAATAATTAAGGACATAATGGCTCTGGAGAAATTAATTCACGAACCGAGCAGGCTGGCTATATTCACCATTCTTTCGGGAGTAAAGGAGGCGGATTTTAAATTTCTGCTGCGCATGAGCGGACTTACCAGAGGGAACCTATCAGTTCATCTTTCAAAACTCGAAGACGCGGGATATGTGAGTGTTAAGAAAAGATTTATAAATAAAACGCCAAATACTGTTTACAATCTCACAAAAGAAGGCAGAAAAGCATTCTCCGATTATCTTAAGAATATGGAAGCAATTATAAAAGGTAAAAAGAAATAGAAGGAAAATAAAAACTAAAGGTACTACAGGTTCTACATGTGAAAAAAGTGGTGGTGAGGTGGGGTGCTTACTTGACTTATATTTGAATATTTTTATTATAATTGAGTAATATTTGTAAAAAGGAGGAAGAATGAGCAATCTGATAAACATAATAATCGAACCGGTTAAAACTTTCCAACACATTAAAGAAAAAGACGACTGGTGGATTCCCTTTATTTTGGTCGTTGTTGTAGGTCTAATATTTAACTGGATTAGTTCTCCCGCAACTTCGCGGATTATATCGCAGAAGGCGGCTGAAATGGGAGGCGGAGAAATTCCGGAAGCGATGCAATATTTACAATATATCGCAGTTCCTGTAACAACCTTTCTTGGTTTTTTGCTTGCTTCTCTGATACTCTGGCTCCTTGGAAGTTCTCTTGGAGCTGACTGGAATTATATTAAAGCTCTCGACCTTTACTCTTATTCAGCCGTGCCATTGGCTATAAAAAGTGTATTAAATATCATTATACTTTTTATACGGGGGGTACAGAATATAACGACTTTCAAAGATTTATATATAGCCACAGGTCTCAATATGTTTTTCAGCCCGGAGAACCCAAAACTTTATGCTCTCTTTTCAGGAATAGAGATCTTTACGATTTGGCAGTTTGTTCTGATAGCTTATGGGATTTCCAATATAACAGGGATATCCAAAAAGAAAGCAGCAGTGGTTTCTGTTATATCTTTTCTCATAACACTCGGGTTCGGTGTGATTTTTGCCAGGCCGGAGGCAATGTGATTTTATTTGCTTTGTTGGCAATCAACCTCTCTCTGGAAGACGCGATAGATATGGGTCTAAAGGAAAGCCCAACTTACATGCAGGCAAAGAAGGAGTTTTTAATAAGACAAAAAACAAACGCTTCCGCCTATTCATCTCTCCTTCCTTATGCCTCCGCGGGATATGTAGAAGCGCGGACTCGCTCGAGAGTCGACGGTATAGAACTTTACGATTCCTCGGAAAGCTATTATAATGTCAAAATGGAATGGGATTTTACTCCGGGAGACTTATTGAACGCCTTCTCAGCTCATTACGGGAATAATTCCGCGTATTTTTCTTTTTTGGAAATGAGAAATCAGACCATTTATGAGATTGTATCCCAATATTTCAATTCTCTAAAACTCGAAAAATTATACGAAAGCAGAGAAACAGCGGTTAAACGCACAGAGAACAACTTAAGACTCATAGAAGAAAAAAATCGCCTGGGGTCCGCTTCCAAAGCGGAAGTTTTGCAGGGCAAAGTAACCAATTTGCAGGCTCAGTTAGATTTTATGGAAACGAAAAAGAACCGAAAACTATATATTCTGCGGCTGAAAAAACTTATCGGGCTCGAAGCCAGGGATTCTGTTTATCTACAAGAACCGCAAATCGACTCGGCAACACCTTTGAAAGATTCGATTCTGGTTCTGGCTATGAAAAAGGATCCTCTTGTTAATGAGTATAGTTCAGAATTAAAAAAAGCCAGATTCGATTTTACGAATACTTCGATTAACAATCTTTTCACGATCTCTTTCGGAGCGGTATATCAGCATCAGGACGACGAGGCTCTCAACCTGTCCCGACTGCGCGACAATTACGACTATTCCATAGGTTTTTCTATATCGATACCATTGTTTACCGGTTTTTCAAGAATAAATGAAACGCTTATAGCGCAGTTGCAGGTTGATTTAGCCGAATTAAAATTACAGGAAAGAGAAAAAGAATTAAGTATAGCGGTAGAAGAAGATTATTTGCTGTACGAAGAAGCCGGACAGAAATTTCAACTGGCTGAAACCACCTTAAGTTTTGCCGAAGAAAGCTATAAGGCGGCAAGCGAACGGTACCGCCTGGGAGAATCCTCGATGATAGAGTTATTGGGGGCAGAGGAAGATCTGCTCAGAGCTCAGTATTCCCTGACTGAAGCCCGTTTTGACTGGTATCTTTCTCTTTACAGATTAAAAAGGCTTATGGGGAGGTTATATGAAAAATAAGAAAAGAATACTTATCGCGGCTGCCGCAATCGTACTGCTCGGCATCATAATAATAGTAAATGTAAAAAAAACGGGGGGAGTAAAAGTAGAAGTCGCGAGAGTGGAAAGAGGCGAAATAGAAGATATAGTATCCGCGCCGGGAGAAATCCGGGCAAAAGAGGAAAGGAAGATTAACGCCGAGGTAACCGCTGAAGTAGTTAAATTGTTAATTGAAGAAGGCGATTGGGTAAACAGAGGCGAAATACTGGTAAAATTAGATTCTACTGAACAATTCGCCGCGTACCAGAGGGCTACGGCTAATGTAGGCGCGCAGAGAGCCGACCTTGAGTTTAAAAAAGAACAATTTAAAAGAAAGAAAGAACTTTATGACAAAGGTCTGATTTCCCGGGAAAACTTTGAAAATATTGCCACAGAGGTAGAACTCACGTCGAGTATTCTTGAAAACGCGAGAACGGAATTAGGCAGAGCCAGAAGGAGCCTGGATAGAGCCACCATACGTTCTCCGATTCCCGGAACCGTTATGGACATAAACAAGGAAGAGGGGGAAGTGGTCGTAGCGGGAACAATTAACAATCCCGGTTCTATCATATTAACAGTCTCGGATCTGGAAGAAATGGAAATGGCGGCGGATGTAAACGAAAGTGAAATACCTCTGGTGTCTACAGGAGACACTGCCAGAATTTCGGTTGACGCTTTTCCCGATACGACCTTCACCGGAATCGTTTATTATAAGGCGAGTATGCCTAACGAAATGAGCTCCTCTACTGCAGTTGAATTTGAAGTGAAGATATCGATACCCCATCATCCCGGAATGCTGCCTGGTATGAGCGCGAACTGCGAGATAATAACCGCGAAGAAAGACAATATCATTAGAATCCCATTACAGGCATTGGTTGCGAGAAATAAGAAAAACGGCGTATATAAAATAGAAGAGGGAAAAACCAAATTTGTTGAAGTTAAAACAGGTATAACCGAGGCGATGTGGGTCGAAATAACAGAGGGTTTAGAAGAAGGAGACCTCATAGTTTCCGGACCAATTAAAACTTTAATGAATCTCACGGATAATCAAAAAGCAACCTGGAAAGAAGAAAAATCAGATTCTTCCGCAGTAGAGGATAAGACTGACACAGAAAAACAAAAAGATAGCCTGTAGAGCGGTAGAACAGCTAAAATGCAAAAATCAAATGGCCATGGATTAACACGGATGAACACAGATTTGAGAAAGTATTTTATTGTTTTAAACAAAATAAAATTTGGGATGGGTGGTTGGGTAATCCGTGAATATCTGTGTAAATCAGTGGCTAAAAAAAAGAGGTAATTTGAATGTTCAGTGGTTTCTTGATTGAAATATTGCGTTCATCAGTAGAGTCGATAAAGGCTAATAAACTTCGTTCCTTTCTTACAACCCTCGGTATTGTAATAGGTGTTATGACAGTTATTGGGGTAATGTCTGTTATTTCTGGTTTTAAAGAATATATGGCTACCAGTTTTTCACAATTAGGAGCTAATGTTCTTTATGTAAGCAAGCACCCCTGGGGTTTCGGTATGAGCAGAGAAGAATGGAAGGAAATACAGAAAAGAGATAATATAGGGCTAAGGGAAGCAGAAGCTCTTGAAGAATACGGAACATCATTCAAATATGTGTCTCCCAGCATAGTTAGAGACATGAAGATGGAAAGAGGAGATAAAGAAGCGGAAGGAGTTCAGGTCGAAGGCGCTTCTGAAGATTTCAGCAGGATAACTAATCGGAATGTGAGCTTGGGGCGTTTTCTCTCAAAAGATGATATAAAATATAATAGGCATGTTTGTGTTTTAGGACAGGATGTTGTTAACACTCTTTTCCCTGACGAAAGTCCGATAGGTAAGAAGGTTAAAATACAGGGCAGGCAATTTAATGTTATTGGCATTATGGCAGAAAAAGGAAAAATGATGGGGCAGAGTATGGATAATACCGCGTTTATTCCTTATACTACAATGACAGCATTTACCGGGAAAAGAATTTCTATTAATATAGCAGTATACGCCGAAGAGGGAAAGGAAACGGAAGAAGAAATCAGATGGATAATAAGAGGTGTGCGAGACTTAAAGCCCGGAGAAGAAGACGATTTCTCAATTAATTCTTCTGAGGCGTTGATAAGTCAATTTAACCAAATGACAAGTACTTTTTTAATGATTTCGATCGCAATCGCCGCTATTTCTCTGGTGGTAGGTGGAATTGGAATAATGAATATAATGCTTGTTTCCGTTTCTGAGCGGACAAGAGAGATAGGTGTCAGGAAAGCGATAGGAGCGAAATCGGGCGAAATTTTAGGACAATTCCTTATGGAATCCGTAGTTATTTGTTTGTTTGGTGGGTTTTTAGGTATTATCCTCGGAGCTTCGCTTACAAAATTAATATCTATTATGAGTAATGGAAACGTTCCTTTCCATATTCCTGTATGGTCGATTGTTCTCGGGTTTGGTTTCTGTTTCAGCATAGGTGTGTTTTTTGGCTTTTATCCGGCGAGGAAGGCGTCTAAATTAAGTCCTGTGGAGGCGCTTCGTTATGAATGATTTAATTAAAATGAAAGACGTAACTAAAGTTTATCCTCTCGGGGAAATAGAAGTCCACGCGCTCAGAGGAGTCGATGTAGCGATAAAGAAAGGAGAATTCATTTCTATAATAGGTCCTTCCGGTTCGGGAAAATCAACACTTATGCATATAATAGGATGTCTTGATAGAGCAACCAGCGGTTCCTATTTTTTGCGGGGGAAGGATGTAAATGAGATGGATGAGAACCAGCTTGCCGATATAAGAAAAGAGTTTATAGGATTTATCTTTCAGGATTTTTATCTTCTGCCCGACGTACCGGCTTGGTACAATGTTTCTTTACCTATGATATATGATAGGATCCCACCTCAAGAAAGAAAAGAGAAAGCCATAAGTATTTTGGAAAATGTAGATCTCGGGGATAGAGTAAATCATCTTCCAAATCAGCTTTCGGGAGGAGAACGTCAGAGAGTGGCGATTGCGAGAGCTCTCGCAAACGAACCGGAAATTATAATAGCGGATGAACCCACGGGGAATTTAGATTCAGTGCGGGGAGAAGAAATTTTAAAGATATTATCAGATCTGCACAAAACAGGAAAAACGATTATAATAGTTTCTCATGAAAAATATGTGGCTGAAAAAGGTAAGAGAAAAATATATCTTAAGGACGGCAGAGTTGAAGGGAAAGATTAAAAGAAAACCGAAGGTTTTAGTTATAAACTGGCAGGACTGGACCAATCCCATGTCGGGAGGAGCGGAAGTTCACCTCCGCGAAATATTCAAACGGCTCACCGGCGATTTTAACATTTCTCTCTTGTGCACACATTATAAGAATGCTCCGAAGACCGAAACCTTAGACGGAATAAAAGTGCACAGAGTCGGGTCGAGAAATACCTTTAATTTCCACGTACCTAAAGCATACAAAAAAATAGCAAAAAGTGAAAAATTTGATCTGGTTATAGAAGATCTCAATAAAATTCCCTTCTTCGGCGGGAATTTTATCCGTGAAAAGAGAATAGCTCTCATTCATCACCTTTTCGGAAAAACCATATTTATTGAAACAAATTCCCTTTCCGCTTCCTATGTTTATTACTCGGAAAAACTCATACCTAAACATTATAAAAACATTCCTGTAGTCGCCGTATCTAAAAGCTCGAAAAACGAAATTGTTAAGATGGGAATTCCCGAGAAAAACGTAAAAATAGTATACAATGGCGTCGATTTAAAATCTTACAAATCTAAAAAAAACAAACGTAAAGAACCTACGATTATTTGTCTCGCCAGAATGAAGAAATACAAGAGAATAGATATACTGCTCGAATCTGTTTCAGATATTATAAAAAACGTCGCAAGGCTAAAAGTTATTTTAGTGGGCGACGGTGATGACCTTCCGAGACTCAAAGAAATTTCCCGACAGAATAAAATAGAGAACGTAACTTTCTTTACCAGTTTTGTCTCCGCCGAGAAAAAAACAGATTTGCTTTCATCCGCCTGGGTTTCGGTTAATACTTCTCCTAAAGAAGGATGGGGCTTGACTTCTATAGAAGCTCAAGCCTGCGGCACGCCCTCTATTGTACCCGATTCACCGGGTCTTAGGGAAACCGTAAAACACGGAGTCAGCGGATATATTTATCCTTTTGGTGATACTAAAAATTTATCAGAAATTCTTATTACCATGCTGAGAGACAAAGACAAAACCTTAAAAATGGGTGAAAAAGCGAAAAAATGGGCGGCAAATTTTTCCTGGGAGGAATCTGCTAAGAAAATGAAAGAAATTCTTTTATCGGAAATTAGATGTACTTCTATTTAACGGGGCGAACAAAATCAGAGCAAAGAAGAAGAGTTCGTAATGACAGCTCCGATATTTTCTCTATAAATGTAATACTTAAGCCCTGAAAGGAGATATTTATGAAAAAACCGGAAAAATGTGCCGATATAAAAGAAATAAGAGAAGCAATCGATTCCATCGACAATGAAATTGTAGAATTAATAGCCAAAAGAGCAAAATATGTAAAAGAAATAGTAAAGTTTAAAAAAGACAAAAAAGCAATCAAGGCGCCGGTTAGAGCTCGGGAAGTAATTAATTCTAAAAAAGAATTAGCCGTAAAATACGGGGTTTCATCCGCTTTGATAGAAAAAATATATAAAGATATGATTGATTTTTTTATTAATGAAGAGATAAAGGAATGGGAATCAGAGTAGTTTTTTATATTTTTTAATTTACTTTCAAATCAAGGAGGAAATATGAAAAGTGTAAAATTTGCGTTAATATATTTTTTGCTGGCATATATAATAGGTTCTGCAATAAGTTTAGCCTCCTACCTCATAAATATTACTATAATGCGAATAACCCTGCTTGCTCTGATACCCGCAATCTTTGGAGTTTTTTTCTACCTATATTTAAAAGGAACTAAATGTAACCCTGAAGAATCTTTTAAGGAAACATCCCTATTAATATTATTCTGGATTATTGCTTCCTTATTGGTGGATAGCCTTGTGTATATCGTTATAGTTCCTTTAATTTATGGGTATAATCCGCGTTGGATTTTCTTTACCGACCATTCCCTTTCAGGATTTCTAAACTACGCGATGATTATTCTCGCGGGATATATCGCCCGATTTTTTTATTTAAAAAGAAAATAAGTTCCATCACGGGGAAAACGTAAATTTTCGTCTTTGGGCTATTTCGTAAATCCTTCAAATTTAAGTTAAATAGTTAAATTAAAAAATCTTAAAGGGGATGGGAGTACGATTTGTCAATTCGATTTGCTTTTTATACTTTGTGTTCTTTGTGACCTTTGTGGTTCAACAGTTTTTTTCGCATTTTTTTAAAACACAAATTGAAGGGGGGTGGTGGGTTTAGTTTATTTCGTGTGTTTAGTGGTCTAAAAATCAGCATTCTCATTCGGCATAATGCCGGCAGCGACAGCCGCGGCAAGAGTAGTTTTAATAAAAATCCCTGGTATAAATGGGAAAAATCCCATTGTAAGAAGTACCGTCAATCCGGGAAAAGATCCTTTAATAGCATAAAGGTAAACCCCCAGCTGAACCAGACCCGGTATATATACTAAAAAAAGATTCGCGAAAAACATTAATAAAAATATCGAAGCAAAATTTCTTAAATTAACATATCTATCTATCACGTATCCGAGAAAGAAAGCGGTTAAAATAAAACCAACAAGATATCCTCCGGTAGGCCCCAAAATACTTCCCCCCGCGAACCACTGGATTCCAAGCATACCTAATCCCACATATATTACCTGACTCATACCTCCCCAGGTTCGACCCAGAAGAACTCCGGCAAGGAGAACAAAAAATGTCTGCATTGTAATAGGAACGGGTGTCCAGGGGAGTATAACTTTGACATGAGCAGACAACCCTGTAAGACAGGCTATTACGATTGTAAACACAATTTTCTTAACCAGGGTTAAACTGCGGGTCCAGTTAAAAACAAAGCATAAAAATTTTCTATAATCATTCAATTCCTTTACATTATACATTTTGCCTCCCCTTTTTTATTCGCCAACGACAAGTCTCACATTATCCCCGAAAGTAACTTCGACACTCGGCGCCGGGAACTGCTGGATAACGATGTCGGTTTCCCCCGACGTTCTTTTAACATCGGTCAAAACCAGTTCATAACCCAATATTTCTCTCTGCGCCTCATCCAATGTCATACCAATAAGATTCGGCATCAGGAAAACTTTCCTCTTTTCGGTTCCGATGAAAATTGTAATCATACCGCCTACAGCTACACTATCTTCAATCGCGGGCCTTGTCTTTACGACTTTTCCGTCCAAATTTTTTTCCTTTACCGGGTAGTTGATAAAAACTCTGTTGGTTATTCCATGGTTATCCAGCGAATCCACCGCGTCTTTCCGGGCAAGTCCCACAATATCCGGAATAGCCACTTTTTTCGCTCCCCTGCTAACAACAAGTCTTATAATACTACCAACTTTTACATCTTCTTTCGCTGGCGGCTCACTATTAATGATAAATCCTTCAGCCACTTCGCTCGAGTATACGCTGTCCGCCACCTCGTATTTTAAATCCAGTGTAGAAAGAAACCTCTTTGCTTTTTCCAGACTCATATGTTTAAGATAAGGAACTTCTATAGTTTTACTGTGCCTAACTATAACGGGCATTACGAAATAGAAAATAGCAAAACCCAGAAGAAAAGAGACAACAACAATAGAAACATAAGTAACAACTTTTTTCATCAACGCGCCTCTCGATTTACGGTTATATCGACTTTAGATCCTCTTTCGATTGTAGCTCCGGCTTCCGGACTCTGTCTTACAACAATATCAAAAGCGTGCTCTCCGCTTGTAATATAATTTCTTCTTCCGAGTTCGAGCCCGCTTTCTTCCAAAAGCAATCTTGCCCTATACTCGCTCTTTCCTCTAAGATTCGGAACGGTAACATCTCCTCCACCGGAAGAAACAATCAATTTGATTGGAACGGATTCCGTTACTTTCTGGCCGGGCTCCGGTACCGTTCCCAGAACAACGTCCTCGTCTTCTTCAGACTCTCTTCTTTCTACCTGTCCAACACTCAGCCCCTTCTCAGCGAGAAAGACCTTAGCCTGATTAACATCGAAACCTATCACGGAAGGAATTACTATCTCCGGGCCCTCTTCTACATTTTCCTGAGGGCCTTTGCTCAAAACAACCCTGATAGCAGAACCTTTTTCGGTGGTTTGTCCCGCGGCGGGTTTCTGATAAATTACCCTGTCTTTCTTGGTAGTCGGGTGAAATCTTTCATCCTCCACGATTAATTTTAGTCCTTTCTCATCTAAAATCATTTCCGCTTTCTGTAACTCCAAATTTTCTACGTCCGGAATCTCAATGGTAGTCGAATTTTCGGTTAAAAAACCGGGTTCAAAATATAAAAAAGAAAAACTAACCAGACCGGACACAATCAGTGAAGTTAAAAAAGCTATCCAAAAAACCTTGGCAGAACTTTGCTGATAATACATAATAATTACCTCCTTATAAGTACTGCGCCGAATCCTCCGTCATAAAAAGGCTGCTCCGGAAGATTCAAAGACGCGCGCTCTACGATAAAATCTTGATTTTCGTTCACAAACCAATCTACCTGTTTTTCATTTTCTTCAGGAAGGATGGAACATGTAGAGTATACAAGAACTCCGCCCTTGACCAGATTCTCGGCTGCCGAAATTAACATCTCCCTCTGTAAATTTACAAGTCTTCCCAGGGATTCAGGCGTTACATTCCACCTGAGATCGCCGCGTTTACCCATAACACCCGTACCCGAACACGGAACATCTAAAAGTATTCTATCGGCTTTTTTAACACGAAAATCCCTCACATCCGCCCTGACAGGATAAATCTTCTTTATTCCCAATCTTTTTGCATCTCTTACTACCTGATGGAGTTTCTTTCTGTCCACCGACAGTATAATCCCCTCATCACCCATAATTTCCGCTATAGCCGTACTTTTCGTGCCCGGCGCGGAACATAAATCGAGAATGATTTCCCCTCTTTTAGGAGACAGCATCTCCGCGTTCATTGTTTGGGTAACACCCTGAATTTGGAAATCTCCTCCTTTGAAGCTTTCGCTATAAACAACACCACTTTCCGTCAAAAGATTATATTCACTGGTTTCAATTGTTTCCGCTTTAAAACCTTCTTTTTTTAAATCTTCGAGAACCCGCTCCGGCGTGGCTTTCAATCTGTTAACTCTGATGGTGGTAACCGGAGGTTTGTCGCTCTCTTTTAATATCTTTTCTGTCTTTTCTCCGTATGCTTCTATTAATTTGCCGACCAAAAACTCTGGGAAAGAATAGAAAACGGATAAATACTCTACTTTCTCTTCAGGATAAACCACAGTATGAAGATTTCGTAAGACCGCGTTTACTAGCGAGGCAGTACCGTTATGACCGTACTTTTTAGCGAGATTTACGGACTCGTTCACCACGGCATGATCGGGATCCTGACTGAATAGTAGTCCGTAGGCTCCTTCTCGGAGAACATTTCTAATGGGCAAAGGTAAATTTTCAAGCCTCTTCTTTTTTAAATGCTCATCCAGGATAAAATCGAGTCTCTTTATCATCTTAACCGTTCCGTAGAAATAATCATAGGCTTTTTGTATATCTCTATCCGCCTTTTCCCCTTTTCTTGCTTCGGGCATGTTCTTCAAGGTTTTCCCGCCGCTTTCAAACTCTATCAAAGCTTTCAAAGCCAGCTCTCTGCCATTCATTCAGGTCTCCAGATACTCCCTTCGGGTCCGTCCTGTATTAAAATACCGCCTTTTTTGAGAACATCCCTTATCCTGTCAGCCATATTATAATTACCCTCATCTCTTAAGTCATTACGCAGCTTTACTATTTCTTCCACAGCCGACCCGAGCTCTTTCTCTTCCTCCCCAAAACTAAAACCAAGCGTATTCAGCAGAAAAACAAGTGTTTCTCGATAAGAACCTATATCTTTTTCATCCGCCTTCAGCCCTCTGTTAACCATATCAAACGCCAGAGCAATCGCCCCGGGAGTCCCGAGGTCGTCATTCATTTTATTCTCAAATCCTTCAATTATCTCGGAAAACAATTCTCCTTTTTGTCCTTTAGAAATATTTAAAAAATTAATTATTTTCTCCCATCCCGAAACCGCCTGATTAAGCATATCGGTATTATAGTCGATAGGACTTCTATAATGCGCCTGCAACAAATAAAGTCTTACAACATTCGGATCGAACTCTTCCAGTAAATCTTTTATGGGTATGAAATTAAGCAGCGATTTCGACATCTTTTCTCCCTTTATATTGAGCATCTCGTTATGCACCCAGAAATTCGCGAATTCTTTACCGGTCGCGGTCTCGGATTGGGCGATTTCATTTTCATGATGGGGAAAAATCAAATCGCTCCCTCCTCCATGAATATCTATTGTTTCGCCCAGATAATAGTTTGCCATAGCCGAGCATTCTATATGCCAGCCGGGCCTTCCCTTACCCCAGGGAGAAAGCCATGAAGGTTCGGAGGATTTGGCTTTTTTCCATAAAACGAAATCCAGTGGATCTTTCTTGCTTTCATTTACTTCGATCCGGGCTCCTGACCTCAAATCCTCTACCTTTTTACCGGAAAGTTTTCCGTAATCTTTAAATTTGCGAACACTGAAAAAGACGTCTCCGTCCTTTTCATAAGCGTACCCTTTATCCTCCAGCCTCTTTACAAGATTTATTATTTCCTCGATATGCTGTGTCGCCCGGGGATAAAAACAGGGAGGAAGAATATTAAGGCGAGAAGTTACTCCTCTATACTCGTCTTCGAAATACGCGGCTATCTCTCTATAATCTTTTCCTTCTTCTTCCGCCTTAACAATAACTTTGTCGTCGATATCCGTAAAATTAACTATCAACTTAACGTTGTATCCGAGATATTTCAAAAAGCGGTGAAGAATATCAGAGGTCAGAGCCGCTCTGATATGCCCTATATGAGGAGACTCCTGCAGGGTCATGCCGCAATAATATATAGAAACTTCTTTTTCTTTCAGCGGTTTAAAGTTTTCTTTTTTTCTGCTTAAAGTATTGTATAATTTCATTAAAAATTAAATCCCATTTCTATTTCGTTTTCTTTTATTTCCACGGAAACTCTCTTCCCGAAAAAGTAAGTGGTAAAAAGACTGACTACCCGGTTTGCAACAGCGAGACCTACCATATTGGTAGCCATCTGTTCAAAACTTCTTTTTTCCTTTCTTATGTCTCTGTATTTATTTTCTATCTCCAAAGACCCCCAGTCCCAGGCATCGGAACCCGTATATGAATTTTCTTCGATATACTGTCTTCTCGATTCGACCCTTTCCAGCATAACCTCAGAATCCAGAGTATCCGGATACCTCCTTCTCGCCTCTTCCTTCACATACTCATTATAATCCATATTCGTCAGGAAATCTTCCATGGCGTCAAAATAGTCTTCATCCTGATTATCGAGGTTGGCTGCAGCGTAATAAGCGGCAAAGTTACGCGATATTTCGCCTTTTTTTTCTCCCTGCGCGTTGCTGTTAAAATAGTTCAACCATATCGCGGCTTCAGCCACCATAAAGCAAATACCCCTGCTCTTATCTCCCATCAACAAGTCTCCTGAACCCGGCAGAACAAAAGAAGAAAAAGCCGCCTTCGCGGGTGTTATAGAAAAAAGAATAGTAAGAAATAACATCAATGTTCCTCCAATTTTTAAAATTTGTTCAACAGACCGAATTTTAGTTTATCGAAAACCGTATTATCGACTTCGATAGTGGCCAGGTAAATACCGTTAGCTTCCCCGGAAAGTTCCTCATCTACCCTGATATCATTTGGACCAAAGGAACCGGGAACCGTTTTTTCTGTTATCAGCCTGCCGGAGAGAGAGTAAATTCTTACCGTAACATTCTCCGCGGAAGAGCTTAAGGTAAAACGTATAAAAGCCTGTTCCCCACCCCGAACCGGAGAAGGATAAATATAAAACTCTTCGATCGCCAGCTCTCCTTCTTCTTCATAATTTTCAGGTAAAAGAGAATCCGGAAATATAGACTGATGATCATTGTTAAAATAAATGCTGTTCCATCCGTCATTCCTGTAATAGCCATCGGTTTCCCAACCATACAACCATCCGTCACTCGAACCAATGAATAATTCGGAACGTCCGTCCCCGTTCATATCGAAAACAAGAGGAGTCGAATAAGATCTTTCCCCGGTGGCAAAAGGAAATTCGACAACCTTTTCTCCCTGCCCGTTATAAGCATAAACGCCTCCGTCGGGTGAACCAAACACTATGTCAAGCAGAGAATCGCCACTTACGTCCGCTAAAACCATCGAAGATTGAGTTTGTCTGGACAAGTGTATCTCTATAGGAAAATTATCGAGCAAAGTACCATTCCTGTTTAAAGCGAAAATATTTGCGCTGTCAGCTAAAACCACGTCTAGATAGCCATCATTGTCGATATCCCCCAGCGCCGGCGTCGAAAAATACGTCTTGGCAGGAAGATCTTTTATCCATTCAACCTTTCCTGCTGTATCGACCGCGAAAACATTTTTCGAACCTACCGAACACAGAATCTCCTTGACTCCGTCTCTGTCGATATCTCCGGCTACAGGAGAAGAAAGGCTGTATGAAACATTTTCTTCCCCGCTTCTCCAGATTATTTCGCCCGCGGCAGAAATTTTCGAAAGAGTCCCGTCCGCCGGCAAAACATATATAGAATTATCTATAACAAGTGGAGTCGCGACCAGCCAGTCTCCCACGTACAGCGGGAAACCATCCGCTTCTACCAAACTATCACCATCCCATCTGAGCATATGCAGTTCCGAAGCTGAAGTTCCGAATAGAATCTCCTTCCCTCCTCCCGGGAGCACATCAACCGCGGAAGCATTTCCGTATATCTCTCCGGTCACAGAAAGAGAATCCAGCATAGAACGCGAAGCAATATCGTAGAGGAAAATTCTGCCCTGTATTGTCATATCAAAAACTTCCTTATTACCGTTTCCTGTAATGTCCACAACAAGAGGAGAAGTCCAGGTCGAATCTTCATATATTGTGTCGATCAATTCAGCCATTCTAAATAACGTATCGTCAGGATTCACTGTATAAACTCCACCCCACATATCACCCATATAGATAGTGCCATCGATATTCTGAGGAGAAACAACATCCATATTCCCCTCAAATTTTTTAGGAAAGTCAGTAAGGCTCCTGTAAAAAGAAACATCGAAGTACATAAGTGTATCGGGCGAAGAAATATTCGAGATCGTTATTCCCGTCCAGTTGCCGAAATTATCGTGAGTGCTCGGAACCGTCGTGGGTGAAAATTCTGAATTAAAACCTTCTGAACTAAAAACATCTATAGGAGATCCGTACGCCGCGGCATTCCAGTTCTGAACCTTATAAACATGTTTCTCAAAATCCTGTATCCCATCCGCTTCCTCAAGGTCGATACCCTTCGGGGAGCCGACATTTATCCTGTTTGAAGCTTCGTCTCTCGCTATCTTTCTTTCGTCGATATGCCATATGGCGAGTCCTCCCGAATTAAAATCGCAGGGGAGAGAAGATTCATAATCATCCACATCGACAAGCACATTATCCTTCCATACTCTATAACCGTTCGAGTCTAAATTAGTCGTACAGGGATCGACATAACGAATAGTATCGGGATTAACATAAGCAAATTTATTCTCAATTAAAAAATATTCGTCCTCGTTAATCGGAATCTTATAAATTCTGGGAGTCGCGGAATCCATACTTCCCGACCATTTTAAAGGCAACGAGGTGGAAGCTTTATCTATTATCTGAGGACTGTCGAAGCCGAGGTCTATCCTGTTGTAAGCGCTTAAACGCGGCGGTAAAAGCCCGGCGGAATTCCAGTTCCCGGTACCCATAAGAGCCCAACCACCGACACCCATGGTTTCACCGGACACATCATAAAAATCCCAGAGTCCTAAAGCGTGTCCGAATTCGTGACACAATGTACCCTGGAGATACGAAGGAAAACTGTCCTGGAAGCTCGTTTCCGGCATTAATATTCCCGCGTCTATGGTATCGCCGTCCGCGATGAGATAAGAACCGAACAATTCATTCATTCCCGAACCCTGCGCCACAACTAAATCGTAAGGGGAATCTCCCTTAATATCGGACTGCCAGCCCGAGCCCGCGTGAAATATTATAATTTCATCGAAGCCAGAAAAATCTACCGTATAATCGGCAACTTCCACGGCATCACGTAACAACTTGAAGAAACCAAGCACGAAATTATCCGGATTGCCGTAGTATGTCATTTCATGAGGTAGAGAGTATCCGGAATCAACCGTTGGGGGAAGAATTTCCCACTCGATCCATAATTTTCCGTAAGAAACCTTATAGTAATAATTATGCAAAAACTCCATCAATCGATTAAAATATGTCAAATCATGAGGCGGATCATAACTTAAACTCCTTTCTATTAAAGTGTCGACCAGAGTATCTGTATCGACCACTGTTGTGTCATACGTTGTATCACAGATAGATCCAAAACCTTCAAGATCGAATCGACCATTACCCGTAGTAAAAGACGTGGTATCTTCTATAAATTCGACTCGAATAGCGGCTACCCGTATCGTATCCACTCCGTCCGCTCTTAGGCGACGGTAGGACTGTAAAGATTTTTGATATCCGGATGTTTCCGGGTTAATATCGCGCCTGGGGCCAAAATATTTGAGATGATCCGGATGAATATTATAAACTTCAACCTGTTTTTGTATAAGAGCGGGGGCAATAATCCTGTTTAAAGAATCAAGAAGATTTTCATTGGTTAAAGGATCCTGTATAGCTATGGATAAAATCAATAAAATCAAATTTTTCTCCTTTTGTTTTTTACTTCGGAGGGAGAGGGATTTGAACCCCCGTTCCACTTTCGCGGAAACACGATTTCGAATCGTGCGCTTTCAGCCACTCAGCCATCCCTCCTCTCTTTGAAGAATTTTTTCAGCAAACTCGCCGATTCTTCCTTTAAAACACCTGAAACAACTTCAAATTTCCAGTTCCATTCATTCTTTCTAATATCTATCACCGACCCTAAAACACCGAATTTCTCATCATTTGCCCCGTAAACCACCCTGCTTATCCTCGACTGAATCACGGCACCCGCGCACATAAGACACGGTTCGAGAGTCGAATAGAGAACACAATCATCCAATCTCCAGTCGCCTATAGAATTAGCGGCAGCCGTAATAGCGATAATTTCAGCGTGAGCGGTCGGATCATTTAAAGCTTCTTTCCTGTTACAGCCTCTACCAATGATCGTATCGTCTCTGACTACCACCGCTCCGACGGGAACCTCTTCATTTTCGAATGATTTTACCGCTTCCCTGAGCGCTTCCCGCATCCATCTCTCATCGTCGGTTTTCAAAATAAATCCTTATTTTTAACTGGTACGCCTGAGAGGATTCGAACCTCCAACCTGCGGATCCGTAGTCCGCTGCTCTTTCCAGTTGAGCTACAGGCGTAACATAAATTAAAATATACAATAAACCCCTTTTACTGTCAAGACTGATAAGAGGAACCATTTGTTCCTTATTTTTTGCCATTAAGGCACGGAGAAATCAACTATCGGCTTTCTGCCGATAGCCCAATTCTAAATTGTAAGTTGAAAATTATAAATTGAAAGAAAGAAAATAGTATGCAGATTAACTCGGATTTACAGAATCTTTTTTGTTGTTTTTAACTCAGTACTCGGCAGTACTCCGTACATAGCTAAGCCAAACGCGTCTACGCATTAACGCATCAACCACAATAGAATTTCGGCACAAAGAACACGTGTTTTTTAATATTACGCGCCGAACTTTTCCAGCCTTTCCGCGTGGGCGAGAAGAAGAGATGTAAGATAAACAGAAGAAATGCGGCCTATGCTTCCTCTGTAACATTCTTTTTCATTAAACCCGGAAACCCCGCTTATTCGAGCCCATTTTGAAACAATCAACAAAGGAATAGGGTGCCATGAATGAGATTTAAACACTGCGGGCGTGGAATGGTCTCCCGTAACGGCAAGAACATCGGGAGAAAGTTCCATTATTTCCGGGATATATCTGTCGGTTTCCTCTATCTTCTCCACTTTAGCTTCAAAATTTCCATCTTCTCCATAAGAATCCACCTTTTTTATATGGATGTAAAAATAGTCATATTCACCGTAAGATTTCTTAAAAACATTGAATTCTTCCTCTACAGAAGCAGGACTTCTGTCCACATCCATTCCTATCAATTGCGTCAACCCTCTATACATGGGATAATCGGCAATCGAGCGGGCTTTTAATTTATATATTTCCTGAAATTGGGGCAAGTCAGGATAGCCTGAAATACCACGGAGAACCGCAGCGTTCGGTTTTTCATCTATACCATCGAGCGCTTTTTGAATTTCTTCTGTTAGTTTATTAATAATATCCGCTGTCTTTTTAGCCGATTTAGAATCGTGCGTTGGTTCGGATTTAAAAATTTTCTCACCCACTTTTTGAGGATCCGTATCCGTAACATCCCCCGAGAGACCCTCTCCTCTCAACCTCACCACAAAACGGTGCTCTTTACCGCTTGTAAAAGATATTTTTATTCCTTCTATTTCCGAAATTTCTTTATTGAGATGCTTTATTAACTTTTTATTTATTTCAGTCGATATTCTACCCGCTCTCCTGTCTTTAACAATCCCTTTTTCGACTATACAAAAATTGCCTCTCCCGGTCAGGTCTCCCTTGTTTACCTCGACCCCCACGCCAAGAGCCTCGAGAATTCCCCTGCCTATCTGGTATTTAACCGGATCGTAACCAAAAAGGGCAAGATGCGCCGGTCCGCTTCCGGGCGTGATACCGGGAAAAACAGGATCCATTAAACCGCATTCATTTTTAGCCGCGAGTTTATCTAAATTTTTTGTTCTTGCCGCCTCGAGAGCCGTTTTCCCTTTATAGGGCAGACCTCCGAGCCCATCCATAACAAGCAAAACGATTTTTTTATCATTTTTTTTCGCCAGTTGCTTCAAAACCGCAATAGTATCGTACACAAAAACCTCCCGTAAAACCTTACCTAGTCAGAACCGAGATAATGTTCATTCCAGATCGGGTCTGTTAGCTCATGCATTTCTTTGTCATAATCCATCAATCCTTCATTAAAACCATCGTCTTCCAAAGCTATAGCCGCGTCCTTATCCGCCGGCTTTACATTATGTTTATTTATTACTTCCAGAAACTTTCCGCGGTGATCTCTGATAAAACAGGGCATTATCCAGTTTTTGTGTTTATCCTGCGGCTGTTTGTACCCGTACTCGAACTGCCATTTCCTTATGTCTTTAAAGAATCCGGAATTTATTACATCGTTCAAATCACGGCCCTCTCTAAAAGCATCGTTTATATTGTCCACCGTATAAGGCATAAACACACAGGGAGATACATGCCCATCCCAGTTAATGTAGAAATAGCCTCCGGGCCTGGCTCCAGCTATACACCCGTCTGATCCCGTAGCAGTGCTCCAGAAATCAGCCACGAATATATCCTGTTTACGCATAAGATGCCATTCCCAATCATACAATTTCGACCTCTGCTTGGCGGTGGGCATTAAATCCAGCGTGAACTTGCGACCTATAGGCATGTACTGGAAAATCCAGGCATACATTGCGCCCATCTCGTTAAAGTAAAAGTCTCTGAATTCCTCGGAAGTAATAACGTCTATATTGTGCCGGGTGGCAGTTACGGATAAGCCGAAGGGAACTCCCGCGTTTCTGAGATTTTCCATGGCTTTTAATATTCTGTCATAAACACCGGCTCCTCTCCTATCGTCGGTCTCTTTCTTCATTCCTTCGACGGATATAGCGGGAGTTATATTTCCTGTTTTCGCCATCCTTTTTGCCACGTCTTCATTAATAAGAGTCCCGTTCGTATACATGAGAAAATAAGACTCACTGTTTTTTTCATAAAGATCGAGTATTGTATTACCGTTATCCCTGTAAAGGAGAGGTTCTCCGCCTGAAACAACAAAGAAACTGGCTCCCCAGAAATCTTTCGCCTGATCTATAATTTTATTCAGCACGTCCCAGCTTAATTTTTCTTTAAATTCTACGCCCGAAGCGGCGTAGCAGCCTTTACAGCGTAAATTACACTTCTTCCCGGGACTTACAGTAAGAAATACGGGCGGACGTTCGGAATGTTTTTTAGCATATTCCATCCTTTTATAAAAACCGCCGAAAAAAACATTCCCCAGAAAAACACGAAGCAGACCATCGATCGCTTCTTTTGAAAGGTTTCCTCTTTCTATCACTCTTTCAATACTTCTAAAAATAGATCTCGCCATATAATATTTATCTTCCTGAACCTTCAGAGGTCTATTATCCGGATTTCCCCTTATTAAATCGGAATACAAGCGTCTTTCCATGCTTCGAATCAATAAACTTCTCAACTTCTTCTGATTTATAGCGAAGTTCGTAGTCGATGAAATAGCCTTAAAGCTCGCTCTTTTTACCAAATCCATCTATACCTCCTTTTAAAGATCCAACTCTAATCCGAAACTTTCAATAAATTTTTTTAATAAACTTTTATTTACCTGATAAAAAACCCACCTCTTATACTGCCTTTTCAAAACCAGCCCCGCTTCCTCGAGTTTTTTTAGATGATGAGAAACGGTAGGCTGAGAAAGCTTCATACTTTCTACAATTTTCGAGACGTTTTTTTCACCCTTTTTTAAAATCTTCAGTATCTTTAACCTGGTGCTATCGGCCAATAAAGAAAGAATATCATTTACATCCATTAAACCTCCACTAACATTAAACCTCAACAATTTAAACGCGCAATCTAATATAATATATAGACCACCGTCTATATGTTTCTATATATAACAAATTTCAAAAATATGTCAAGGGGTTTTTACCTTGACAGAAAGAGAACAGTCATTTATTATCCCGGTATGATAATTATTAAGAGCCCAAAGGAAATTGAAGGTATTAAAGAAGCTTCTAAAATTCTCAGTCTAACCTTCGAACACATAAAAGACATAATAAGTGAGGGAATGAGAACAAAAGACCTGGATAAACTGATAGATGATTTCATAACAAAAAATAAAGCATATCCGGCTTTCAAGGGTTATAGAGGCTTTCCGGCTGCTTCCTGCATATCTGTCAATGAAGTCGTAATTCACGGAATTCCGGACCAGAGAGTAATAAAAGAAGGAGATATTGTAGGGGTGGACGTTGGAGTCAAACATCAGGGCTTTTACAGCGACGCCGCTTATACTTTTGGGATAGGCAGCTTAAGCAAGGAAGCGGAAAATTTGTTAGCAGTAACAAAAAACACTCTTTACAATGCTATTGAGAAAACGGAAACAAATAACAGAATAGGAGATATTTCAAACGCGGTCCAAAAAACAGCTGAAAATGCCGGATTTAGTGTGGTACGGGATTTTGTGGGACACGGAGTGGGGAAAAACCTCCACGAAGACCCGGCTATTCCAAACTTCGGACAAAAAGGAGTAGGGACCAGGCTGAAAAGCGGCATGACAATAGCTATAGAACCCATGATAAATATCGGCAGTCATAAAGTTAAAATCTCAAGCGACGGCTGGACTGTAGTTACTGAGGATAAAAGTCTATCCGCGCATTTTGAACACACGGTATTAATATCCGAAAACGGACCTGAAATTCTAACAAAATCGTCTTTGTATGCTAAATTTTAGAAAAAACCTTGAAGAAATCGAAGAAAAGACTCTGGCGCCGTACGCGGTTTTTTCAGGAAAAAGCAAAGGAAGAGTTTATGATGAACCCGCGCCGACATACAGAACTCATTTCATGCGGGACAGGGACAGAATTATTCATTCCACCGCCTTCAGGCGACTGGAATATAAAACGCAGGTCTTTGTAAACCACGAGGGCGACTACTACAGAACAAGATTAACTCACGCGCTCGAAGTCCAGCAAATAGCCAGGACTATAGCTAAGGCTCTCGGTTTAAATGAATCTTTAACCGAAGCGATAAGTCTGGCTCACGATATTGGGCATACTCCTTTCGGTCACGCGGGAGAATCCAAATTAAATGAACTTATGAAAGGCCACGGCGGTTTTGAACATAATGTTCAGGGTTTAAGGGTCGTGGATGTCCTCGAACACAGATATAAAAACTTTAAAGGTTTAAATCTGTGCCATGAAACAAGAGAAGGGATAATAAAGCATGAAACCGACTACGATTCACCCGCTCCGGTAGACGATGGTTTTAACCCCGACTCTTCGGCTTCACTTGAAGGACAAATTACAAGTGTCGCGGATGAAATAGCTTACAACGCACATGACCTCGATGACGGACTGAAATCAAATTATATCCAATTAGACCAATTCAAAAACATAACTCTCTGGAATGAAATTTACGAAAAGACCGATCCGAAGCTCGACAAGCAGGGAAGGATATACTCGTCAATAAGAAACTTTATTAAAATTGAAGTAAAAGACGCAATAGAAACATCTCTAAATAACATAAGAGAAAATAAAATCGATTCCCTTAAAAACGTTTACTCAAGCCCTCCTCTTATTAAGTTTTCAGAAAATTTGACAAAACTAAATAGCGAATTAAAAAAGTTCTTGATGGAAAATCTTTATCAGCACTACAAGGTTATAAAAATGCAGGAAAAATCAAAAAGGATAATAGAATCTCTTTTCTCAATTTATTTAAAAGAAACCAATCAACTTCCGCCTCAATTTCAAAAAATGATACCGGAATTCGGAAAAGAACGAGTAACATGTGATTATATAGCGGGAATGACAGACCGCTTCGCGCAATATGAATACGAAAGACTTTTTCTTCCGTTCAAGAAGATGTAAAATCTCCCGTCTTAACAAATATCTGATAAAACAAGCGCTTATACCGTTTATAGCAGGATTTTCCCTTTTCAGTTTTATTCTTCTCATGGACAGAGCTTTTCAATTGTTCGATTTTCTTATAGGCAAAGACGTACCTTTTATATCTGTTGTAGGTATTTTTGTGTACAGCTTGCCCTTTATAATGGCGCTGACTGTTCCCATGGGAGTTTTAGTTTCCTCAATCGCAACTTACGGAAGGATGAGCAGTGACTTCGAAATTCTTGCCATGCGCTCTCTGGGAATAAATCCCATAAGTTTAACCAAAGGGTTCTTTCTTATGGCTTTCGGCATAACCATCGGCATGACTTTTTTTAATATTTACGTGTTACCTGAATCTAACTTCAGGTTGAAACAACTTTACTCAGAAGTGTCCAGAGCAAGACCGACTTTACACCTGTTACCGGGAAAATTTAATGAAATTAGCAAAGATTATACCTTGTGGGCAAAGACTATCGAACATTCTACCTCTGAACTAGAGGAAATCATCCTCAAGGATGATAGTCCCGGAGAACCCGCAAGAATAATATACGCGGCGGAAGGCAAAATGAAGGTCTTAGGGGACAGCATAATGTTTTCACTCAATAGCGGCGAAACCCACATATATGATCGAGACAAACCTACCGAATACAGAATAATAAATTTTAATAATTATATAGTTTCAGTGCCGCTCAAGGAAAAAACAGCAAGAAATATAAGTAGAAGTTACAGAGAAATGAATCTAAAACAGCTTCTGGAAAACGCCAGGAGAGTAAATGTAAAAAGAAGGAAATGGCGTTATCTGCTGGAAGCACAGAAAAAATTCTCTATACCTTTTGCCTGCCTGGTTTTTGTTCTTATCGGCGCCCCTCTCGGAATACAAACAAAAAAGGGAGGTCTGGGAAACGGAATAACCTTGAGTTTTTTCCTGTTTATGCTCTACTACATAATCTTAGTGGGAGGAGAAGAATTATGCGAAAGAGGCTCTCTTTATCCCTCTCTTGCCATGTGGCTTCCAAATATCGTTATAGGAATCACCGGAATATATCTTTTCTACAAAATAATTTATGAAAAATAGAATTTTAGATAAATATATAATCAAAAAATTTGTCTTAGCTCTTATCCTTTCTTTATGCGGATTTGTTTTTATCTACATAATTACAAATCTATTTGAAAATATAGGGTACTTCGTGGACAGAAAAGCGTCGGTTATTACCGTTTTTCAATACTATCTACTTTTTACGCCGAAAATTATCGTCCTTTTGATGCCCCTCGCCACTTTAATGGGGATCTACTTTTCTCTGGGATTAATAACAAAACACAATGAAATTCTGGCAATTAGAGGTTTGGGGATTTCCCCGTTCAGAATATATAAGCCTATTTTTATTTACGGTTTTCTCGTATCGTTGTTGATTCTGGTTTTTAATCTTTCTTTAGTGCCAAGATCTAAAGAACTTCTACGGGAGTTCAAAAGAAAAAGAATAGATAAATTAGAGGCTTTCTCAAGAAGTTACGCCAGAAACATAAACTACATGACCGATGAGGGCAAAATTGTAGGCATAAGCAGACTAAACGATAATGTTATCTCTGATGTCTTTATTCTCGACTACAAAGACGGAAAATTGATTTCCAGAATAGACGCGGAAAAAGGAGAGTGGAAAGATTCCCTCTGGGTTTTTTCTAGCGTTTATATTAGAAAATTTATCGGCGACAAAATAAAACTTGAATCACAAGACGAAAAAATAATCGATAGTTTCAAGGCGTCTCCGGACGAATTAGCTAAAAGCAAACACGACCCCGTAAATCTTTCGCTTTTAGATCTTCTAAAATACATCTCGAAACTGGACAGGAGCGGACAGAAATCGAACACAGAGAGAATAGAATTATTCGAAAGAATTTCGTATCCTTTCGTCAGCACTATCATTCTCCTTTTTGGCTGTCCTCTCGCCCTGGAAGTAAAAAGAAGAGGACTCCTTTTCGGTTTCGGACTCGGTATACTCGCTTCATTTACTTTCTGGGGAATAATACAGCTTTTTAAAGAACTTGGAATCAAAGGAAATTTACCTCCTTTTCTTTCAACGCTTATCCCTAACATCCTTTTTCTTGCTCTGGGATTGTATTTTATGATTAAAAAAGAATATTTGTGATAATCAAGATGTTTTATGAATAGAGGAGGCAAAAGATGAAAAGTTATAAAAAAGAATTGTGGTTCGACACCAAAAACAGAGTTGATTTTGTAAATATAACACCCAACGTAGAAGAAGCCCTGAAGGAAAGCGGTATCAAAGAAGGGCTATGTTTGGTTAACCCGATGCATATTACCGCCAGCGTTTTTATCAACGATGACGAGTCGGGGCTTCATGAAGATTATAAAAAATGGCTGGGAGAAAAAGTCCCCTACGATCCTCCGAAATATAAACACAACACCTATGAAGACAACGCCGACGCGCATATAAAACGTCAGTTGATGGGCAGAGAAGTAGTTGTAGCGGTAACAGACGGACAGCTCGACTTCGGTCCGTGGGAACAGATATTTTATGGCGAATTCGACGGGAGAAGAAAAAAAAGAGTTTTAATCAAAATAATCGGGGAATAAGAACACGGACCCCTTAAAAAAACCACAAGAAACCAGCACGGTAAAACCGCTAACACATAATATTAACCACAAAGCTCTCAAAAGACACAAAAGGAACAACAAATAGCATAAATAACACGAATGATTTGCTATTTTTCCCTTTTGACTTCCTCACCTTTTAAACATTCTAAACATCAATTATCATTTAAGATTTAAAGGAGTTGCCATTACGAGTTTGACATCTTGTCTGACCCGGGCTTGCCCAATGGAATAGCTTATCTTTCAAATAGTTTCTTCTATTCCACCGGGTGAGTAATCTCAAGAGGAATCCACCGCAAAGTCGCAAAGTACGCAGAGACAGAATTGTTGTTACATAACCCAACCACCAAACCCAAAAGGAACCACAAATTACCACAAGATTATTCCGATTTTCCTCGATACCAAAAAGGAAAACATTAAAAAAAATCAATATTTTATGTTAATTGTTTTAAGTGAAGAGTATTAAGTTTTCTCAAACCCCGTGGTCATATCAGGGCCTTTGTTTTTAGTTCCCTTCGGCTTTTATTTTTTTTCTTGTGTTTTTATCTCCGAAATTTTCGGCAAAATCTACTATTTTCTTGTGATGTTTGTCTATTTCTGAAATAAGAGAATCCTTTTTATCTCCTGAGCAACCAAACTTTTCTCTGAGGAGCATGAAAAGATAATTCATTTCCGAAGATTCGATTTTGCGAGCCACCTCATACGCTTCATCAAGATTATGTATCTTCTTAGCCGAATTCCTTTTTAGTAAGAATAAAACATTTTCTGATTTTAATATTAATTCATGATTAGGGTGGGAAAGAAGCTGCTCTTCCGAAAGGGATTCTTTAATCTCAGACAACCATTTTGCATGGTTCACTTCATCCTTATTCATCTCTTTCCAGAAACTCGAGATTTCAGGAAAATCAGAAAATAATTTAGCGAATCTTTTATATATCTGTCCCGCTGTTTTCTCTATTTTAATAGCTTTATCGAAAATTTTACCAATAGTTAATCCGGCATTCATTCTAATTATTTTCAAACCTCTCGAAAGAATTTCTCTTTTTGAAAATGTACCATTCCTTAATACTAACGCGTCTATTCAATAAATACTTTTTATATTTTAGCGTACGAATCAGATATGTCAAGAGCGGTACAAGGCACCGTGTCTTTAGTCTCCAGTTTCCGGTCATCGGTATAAAAATCTTTGTGTTCTTTGTGCCTTTACGTGAAATAAAGTTTGAGTTGTGGGATGAGTTTTAAACAACGGCTTTTTTCTCTTTGTCTCAGTATGCTCTGTGCGAGAAAAGTTCAATTTTAAAATTTCGCCTTGATATAGCAGTTCAATATAAAAGAGCCTATTCGCTCAGAGGAGAATTCGTCGACCGCTTCTCCCGAAACAGGGAAATAAATACCGGTTAAAAAATCCACTCCGTGCATGACTTCATTCTGATAATATGCTGAAATAAGACCGCTTTCATCGTCAAGATTGAAAATGGCGGAACAACCTATACTCCTTCCCATAGGAACAAAATGGAAAATATTGGCAAATAAATAATGCGCGCCCGTAAGTGACAAACCCTCTCTCGGAGACAGATACCTCTCTCCTCCGTTGTAAAGATACTCGAACATAGTCATAATGTTGCCGAAACTGTAGTCGAAACCGGTCGAGCTGGTTACGTTCATGCTATCACCCCGCGCGATCTCGAATAAAGTTTCGTTAAACAGAGATATTACTAAATCTCCTTTAAAGCCGAATCCCGGCAGAAAAGTTTCGCTGTTTCCCTCGTACATACCAATAATACTGTAATCGAAGGAACCGATATGAGAGGTTAAATTAAAAAGATGGGAGGAAGAGTCGACTACTGCTTCAGGTCTGCACACATATTCCAGTGAAGTCATGGGTGTGAGAAATTTTCTTAAGCGTATGCCGTCTATACCTTTATAAATAACACTTTCTTTGAAAAATTGCGGTCCGAGAAAAACATTCAGCGGTTGGAAAAAATTTGTATAATGATACTGCGGCAAAAATCTTCCCAGCGTTAAATGTATATCGAACAGGCTCGTCTCAAAATTTAATCTCTGGATATCGAACCCCTCCTGTATCTCAGTACCGGGCTGAGTAATTAAAGAAAAGGAAAGATTGGTTTCCAATTCAAAATCGTCATTAGAGGGTTTAAGCATTTTTAAATAAAAAAGGTTGAGATCATAGTACTGCCACTGCCCACCTCTCCGTGTAATCGCGAAATTGTTATAGTATGTTCCGTATGTATTTATCTGAGGGTAAGCAAAAAACGGAATCAGCAGAAAGCCTGTAAAACCAAATAACCTTTTTTTCATTTCAAGAGATTTTGCCTGGAAAAAGTTCCTTCAGGTATTTTAACGTTTAGCTTTAAATCTTTTAGCTCAAACACAGTGGAAGAACCCTTCCGCAACTCATCTATCATTTTTATTTTAACAGGAAAGTCCTTACCTTTTATCTTTCTTGTTTCCAGCACTTCAGCGCTTTTCATCAGTCGCCCGGACAACGCGTAAAACTCATATTTATACGGTACAAAATTTTCCTTCCCCACCCATATTTTTTGCCTGGCATAGGGAGCATTTTCTTTATCGGATTCTAAATCAAGAATATAGCACATCTCATCTCCGATTTTTTCCTCTCCCGCGATAGTCACTTCATACATTTCGCTCAATTTTTGACTCTCCATCATGTCTTCGAAGCTGAAATCGGAACCCATTATACTTCTTTTAAGCAAATGTCCCGATATTTTTATTACATCCTCATCTTCCGCTATCCAGAGTTCATCTTCGATTTTCAAATATTTTACCCCGAAATCTTCTCTGTTCGTAAATTCTACAAAAGCCTTTTCATCGCCGACCGAGCTGCCTTTAAAAGTTTTTACGAATGTTCTGTCTCCTTTATTGATTACGAATTCACCCGTATAAACCATCGTTTCCGCGTAGGAATTATCCTCCATCTTTTTTAGTATTTCTAAACCCGTAAGCTCGGCGGCTCCAGTCGGTATAAAACAAAAAAGACAAAAGAAGAGTAAAATAAATTTTTTCATATTAAACCTCCTTTCAGGTCGCTCTAAGCGCTTTTATGGGATCAACTTTAACAGCTTTAAAAGCTGGTATGGAAGCAAAAATCACAGTAACCAGGAATCCAAACAGAAAAGCGAATATTACGGTTTGCCACTCTGCCCTGAGGTAAATCACATTGGAAATATTCATTTCCGACATAGTATCGCCGAAAAGTTCGAGTGTATTAATACCAACTCTGGACAAAATATAAGAAACTAAACCACCGGAGAGCGAACCCAGTAAGCTGCCTATGAAACTCAATATTCCCGCTTC
Source organism: uncultured bacterium (assembly GCA_964631335.1). Classification (GTDB taxonomy): domain Bacteria; phylum Hydrothermota; class UBA3072; order UBA3072; family UBA3072; genus JAFGHJ01. Next base: position 122 of record CAZVXD010000015.1, on the reverse strand, counting down.
TGTTACAAACAAGCCAAGGACTTCTCCCTGACTCATACCCAGCGCGGTCAAAGCGCCTATCTCCCGCTCTCTTTCGTAAACTGATATCAAAATAGTATTTATTATAACAAAACTCGCGAGAA
>CAZVXD010000014.1:28239-30034 GCA_964631335.1 uncultured bacterium | reverse complement strand
ATTGCTTCTTTCTGCGCGAGATTCATACCTCCTCCCTTTTATCTCACTATATATAATCAATACATAAGAGAAAAAATCAAAATGTCAAGTACTTTTTTTGAAATGTTTACCATGAAGAAAATAAATCGTTAGAGGGTTAGAGCGTAGGATATTAATTTTTAATTTTGAATGTCGAATTTTTAATTTTTTCCTAAACCCTGTTTTTCACATGTAGGACATGTAGAAATTGTAGTTTTTTTTACTCGGCACTCCGTACACCGCACTTTTTTCTACGCATCTACGCTTATACGCATTAAAGTATTTACTTTATTTTTTTATTCGTCACTCCCTTCCCTTCGGTTTAGGTCGCTGCTTTCTTCCCTCGATCCATCCTTCCTTCGCTTCCGGAAAACAATCAAATCTTGGGACATAAGGTTTAATATCTATAAGAGGTGTATTATCAAGCATATCCAGACCACTGACGTATAAAATATTCTTATCTCTGCTATCGAGCTTAACTACGGAAAAACCAATCCCGTTAGGTCTGCAGGGATGCCTGGACGCGAAAACCCCATGAGGCGAATCGTCCAGAAAAGTAGGTCGGGATAACTTAACCTCACCGGACCTATCGAGTATAAAAAACAACATTATATGAGAAAAACCTTCAATTGTCTCAAGGGCTTCCATGTATTCTTTAAAAACTTCGACCCTACCCTTCCCCTCCGGCTTCACTTTACCCTGAATGGGACACTCATCTTTCGTTTTATAAGGGCTGTGGATTATTCCTATCTGTTTTATTTCAAATTTCATTTTTTAATAAATATATAAAACCGATTCTACCGATTTACATCAGAGCCGTACTGAAGTATCGTTCGGCTCTATCCGGAAGAACGGTGGTTACGTTTCCGTTGATTTTTCCGGCAATTTGTCTCGCCGCCCAGACGTTAGCTCCCGAGGAAATACCCACCATCAAACCATAATCTCTGCCCAATTGACGGGTAGTCTCGATAGCATCTTCATCCGTAACCTCGACAACTTCATCGACCAGGGAAACATCCAGAATATCCGGAACAAAACCATCACCAATTCCCTGTATCTGATGAAGACCGGGCTCGTGACCGAGAATCGCCGAAACATTTTTAGGCTCGACCGCCACAATTTTTATGTCACTGTTATGCTCTTTAAGAAATTTGCCCACACCCTGAAGGGTTCCTCCGCTACCCACACCGGCGACGAAACTGTCGATATCTCCTCTCATCTGTCTCCATAATTCATGCGCCGTTTCTTCATAATGGATTCTGGGATTATCGGGATTTTCGAACTGCTGACAAACCACAACATTAGGGTTTTTTGCCGCCATTTCTTTTACGTAATCCACGGAACCCTTAATTCCCTTCTCTGAGGGGGTGAGAATCAGCTCCGCACCTAAAGTTTTTATCAATTTTTTGCGTTCGACGCTCATGTTCTCAGGCATAACAATTCTAACCTTATAACCTTTCAAACGACCCACCAGAGCAATACCGATACCGGTATTCCCCGAGGTAGGCTCAACAATAATAGAATCCCTATGAAGACGATTATCCCTTTCGGCGCCTTCAATCATAGATAAAGCCACACGGTCTTTTATACTCCCGCCAGGATTTAAGAATTCGGCTTTAGCAAAAACGCTTTCACCCTTTAATTGAATCACAGGCGTGTTACCGATTAAATCAAGAATATTATCCGTCAACATCTTTTATCTACGTCCTTTTTTAATTTCATATAAATTTAAATTTTAATATAAATCACAAAACATTTATGTCAAGAAAGGAAATTA
>CAZVXD010000014.1:0-28139 GCA_964631335.1 uncultured bacterium | reverse complement strand
ATTTATCTATTTAATTTTAACCCTGAACCATCCGCTTTTATTCTCTTCATCTCAAATCCATCTTGAAACTTACTCGGAAAACTCTTTATTTGTTTACGATACTGGTCTATCGAGTCGAGGATTAGAGATTTCTTTTCCCCTGATGAAATAAACTCACTGGAGAGTATTTCAAAAAGATCGTTAACCTCGGAAGATTCTATCTCATGCGCAACCTGATAGGCGTCATGAAGATTATCGATTTCTTTATTCAAATGCTTATCGAAAAGCTTACGTATGGAATGTGTCTTCAAAACCATTTCAACTTCGGGTAAAGAGAGTATTTGTTCTTCAGTTAAGGACTCCTTGATTTCTTTCAACCAATCAGCATGGGCCATCTGGTTTAGATTCATTTTCTTCCAGAAATCTTCGATTTCAGGCACATGAGAAAATAACTCAGCGAACTTCAGATACATCTGGCCTACTTTCCTTTTAGTCTCGATAGCCCTTTCAAAAATTTTCCCGAGAACTATTTCGGCATCAGGATCCGGCATCGCAAAACCTCCTTAAATCAAAAAATCTTAATACATTTATATTTTATGCATTTAAACCATAAATGTCAAGTATAAAAATTATCGAAAAACCCTATAAAACCTTCCGGGCTAAGGTAAAATTCCGGATTTTATTTAAAGACAGTAGAGTTGGGGTTCATCCCCAACAAAATATTAGCGGGGGATTAACCCCCGCGCTACTTATTTTTTTTCCTCTCAGTGGTTCAATTTTAAAAGCATTCGTACTATTTGCGTTATTCGTTGTTTTTCTCTTTCTTAATTTTTGAACCTTGATTTTTATTTTTACTTGACGTCCCGCTCTTTTCTAATCCTTTGCCATCTAAAAACAATAATTCCAATCGCGGCGCCGCTCAAATCTACAAGTATATCAAATATATCATCGATCCCGGCGGGGGATTTTATTGTTATTAATTGAATCGCTTCCTGAAGAACAGATATACATAATGAGACTGAAACTACTATGAAAGGTGATATTGGTTTATTTTTATTTGAAAAAACCAGCGAGACAAGCCACGCTAAAACAGCATAAAGAAAAAGGTGCATCACGACATGAGTCACATCGGATTTAAAAACCCGATCGAATCCTGTTTGATAAGCAAGAGAAAAACGTCGCATAAAATAGAAAGGAAATAAAATTCCTATAACCCATAAAACCAATAATAATACCCGCCATCTGTTTTTCATATTTTAATCTACCTGAAAAAAACCTTAAGTCAATATTTCACTGAGTCCCGAGTCATCCGTCACGCGTCTTGAGTCAAAACAAAAAAGGCAAACAAGGTTTCGGGTTAAAAAACAGTTACATTTTCCACATGTTCTACATATGAACGACTCAGTCATTAGTCTTCGGTCACTGGTCACCTGTCAAAAAAAGCAAAAACAATTCGTGTTATTCGTCTGATTTGTTGTTGCTCTTTGTTTTAAATTTAAAATTTACAACTTGCAATTTTCAATTTACAATTAAACACTGAAATGTTCCTTTGTGTCCTTCGTGTCTTCGTGGCTATAAATTACCGCATCAACTTCAGCATCAAAGCTTTCTGAGCGTGCAAACGGTTTTCCGCCTGGTCAAAAACAACCGAATGACGACCGTCGATGACTTCCGTTGTCACTTCCTCTCCTCTTATTGCCGGCAAACAATGCATAAAGATATAATCCTTATGGGCATTGTAAACGAGGTCTTCATTAACCTGAAAAGAAGCAAAGGCTTTTCTTCGCTCTTCCGCCTCGTGTTTAAAACCCATCGAAGCCCAGACATCCGTATAAACTACATCGACTTCTTCCACAGCTTCTTTCGGATCTTTTGTAATAATTATCGAACCGCCCGACTCAGAAGCCAGTTTTTCGGCTGTTTTTATAATATTTTCATCGGGCGCGTAGCCCTCAGGATGGGCAACTCTAAAATCCACACCCATAAGGCCCGAAGCCAGAAGCATCGAATTGCAAACATTATTACCGTCGCCTATAAACGCCAACTTAACGTTTTCAAGTTTTCCTTTCTTCTCTTCTATAGTCTGAAAATCCGCCAATATCTGGCAGGGGTGTTCCAAATCAGAAAGACCGTTTATAACCGGAATCGTAGCGTTTTCAGCCAGACCTTCTACCGTCGAATGTTTAAATGTTCTTGCCATAATACCCGAAGCCCATCTTGAAAGATTTTTAGCGATATCCGCCACGCTTTCCCTCTTTCCTATATCTATATCGGAAGGAGCGAAATAAACACCCATACCACCGAGTTCATAGATTCCCGTTTCGAAAGTAAATCTGGTTCGCAGTGAAGGCTTTTCAAATAGCATCGCCAGCACTTTCCCTTTGAGTGGCGCCTTTTCCATTGCTTTCTTCTTTTCTTCCTTAAGTATCTTGGCATCTCTTAATATTTCAAAGAATTGAATTCTATCTATGTCTTTCATTGAAACAAAATCTCTTTTCATTTTTCCTCACCTTTTTTATCATTTAATTCTATCTGGTATTTCAACAAATCTTCTTTAGAGAGGTAATCCAATATTATCACTCCGTTAAGATGATCGATCTCATGCTGTATCATTCTGGCTATAATACCCTCAGCTTTATATTCGATTTCTTTACCATCCGCGTCCAAACCTCTTACAACCAGAACCTCCGCCCGGGGGATTTCTATCGTCGCCTCGGGAACCGAAAGGCATCCTTCTCCCATCACATCTTCTCCGTTAGCCTCGACAATAATAGGATTCACAACTATTATTTGTCCGTTTTCTTCATCGTATCTGCCTACGAAAACCTGACTTGCAACACCAATCTGATTGGCGGCAAGACCGAGTCCTCCTTCGTCATGCATGGTCCTGAGCATTCTTTCTACCAGATGGTGAATTCCGGTAAAATCTTTTATTTCTTTTGCTCTCTCGTGTAAAATCGAATCCGGATATATTCTTATATCACCCATTTTTTATCTCCAGATTCAGCTCTTCTAAATCCTTTTCATCCACCGGACCGGGTGAACCTTCCATAAGTCCGAGACCACTCAGGGTTTTCGGAAACGCGATTACATCGGTAATGGATTTTCCGCCTGAAAGAAGCATGCATATCCTGTCGAAACCAAGACCTATTCCTCCGTGCGGCGGAGCTCCCATGGAAAGCGCCTTCAGCAGAAATCCAAATTTATTCATAGCTTCAGCTTTGTTTATTCCTATAATCTTCATTAATTTCAACTGAATTTCCGGATTATGACATCTTATACTTCCCGAACCCAATTCGACCCCGTTAAGAACCAGATCATACTGCTTCCCTATTATTTCCCCCGGATTTTTGTCAAAATCCTCCGTCAATCCTACCGGCTCGGTAAATATATGATGACAGGGAATCCAGCAGTTATTTTCTTCATCCCACTCAAAAAGAGGAAAATCGGTTACCCAGAGAAATTTCCAGCCTTTTTCGAGTAAACCTAACTTTGTGCCGAGTAAAGTCCTCAAACTACCGAGGGGCGGAAAAACTTCCCGATCCTTACTGCCGGCAATCAGAAAAAGAGTTTCTCCCGCTTTTAAATCGAAAACGTCGAAATCTTTGAAATATTTGACGAACGACCCTTTATAATCGTTTCCGTCATTAATCAAATATAAAAGACCTTTTGCTCCGGCTTCTTTTACGTTTACTTCCAATTCTTTGATTTCACTCCGGCTAAAAGAACCCTCGACTTTAATCCCTTTGATCAAATCGGCTGAGTTTAAAATCCCGAAATCTCCGCTCTTAGCGGGTACACTGTAGTCTTCAATAACAAGAGGATTCCGGAGATCCGGTCTATCCGTACCGTATTTCTCCATAACTTCCCTGTAAGTTAATTTAACAAATGGAGTAGATATTTCTTCTCCGAGACCGCTTTCTAAGAAAGCTGCCATTAAATCTTCCCCGATGTCGAAAATATCTTCTTTCTCGGCAAAAGACATTTCAAGGTCTATCTGAGTAAACTCGAGCTGTCTGTCGCCTCTCATATCTTCATCTCGGAAAGATTTCGAAAACTGGTAATATTTATCGAAACCTCCAACCATAAGAATTTGTTTATACAACTGGGGCGATTGCGCGAGCGAATAAAACTTACCTTTCTGCATACGTGAAGGTACCAGAAAATCCCGGGCGCCTTCCGGAGTCGGCGTAGCAAGAATGGGGGTTTCGACTTCCAGAAAACCCTTCTCATTCAGGATTCTTCTTGTCTCTTGCATCAATCGATGCCGGATCACAAATCTTTTCAAAGCCTTATCTCTTCTCAGGTCGAGGTAACGATACTTAAACCTCAATTCCTTTTCCGCCTGAAGTTCTTCCTGTACTACAAAAGGAGGAATTTCCGAAACATTCAAAATTTCTAGCTGTGAAGCGTTGACTTCTATCTCTCCCGTATCCATATCCTTATTTATCATATCCTGTGGTCTTTTCCTAACCTTACCCTTTACAGAAATAACCCATTCCAAACCCAGTTTTTTCACTTCTTTAAGGTCGAAATTCTCAGACGAAAAAACTATCTGCGTAACGCCGTATCTGTCCCATAAATCGATAAAAATTATTTCTCCATGATCGCGTATTTTCCTGACCCAACCTGTTAGAGTAACGATTTTCCCCTCGTATCTTGCTCTTAATTCACCGCAATTAACATCTCTCAGCATTTCAATTCCTTTAATATCTTTTCGATTTGCATGGGAACTTCTCTTTGTTCTCCTTTATTCATATCCTTTACTTGTATAACCCCTTTCTTTCTTTCATCTTCCCCTATTATGATAACCCATTTCGCGTTCTGCCTGTCAGCTTCCCTGAACTGAGCTTTAACGCTCCTGCTCATCGGATCTTTATCACAGGAAAAGCCTTTTTGCCGCAAAGAATTTATTATTCTACTTCCTACAATATCCGACTCCTGATCGAAAGTAACAAGATAAATATCCACACTCAGTTTTTCCTCCTCCCCGGGCAAAAGCAGCATTAAGCGATCGATGCCCACCGCGTAACCGGAAGCCGGGGTTTGCTCTCCGCCCATAAAACCTATCAACTCGTCGTATCTTCCGCCGCCTCCCACCTCATTCTGAGAACCTAAATTCGAACTAACAAATTCAAAAACAGTTTTCGTATAATAATCCAATCCCCTGACCAGATGCTTGTCTACATTAAAATCTATTTTTAAAAAATCAAGCCATCTCTTAAAATCCTCGAAGTGTTTCCTGCATTCATCACATAAAAAATCAGACGGAAGAGGGGCGTCTTTTATTTTTTTCTTGTCTTTTTTGCAATCCAGTATTCTCATCGGGTTTTCTTTGTATCTCCTGTTGCAATCATCGCAAAGTTCAGACAGCTTCCCTTTTAAAAAACTTTTTAATTCCTTAACAAAATCTTTCCTGCATTTAGGGCATCCGATCGAATTTATATTAAGCTCCACTCCTTTAATATCCAACGCGCTAAAAACATCCCACGCGGTTTTAACCAATTCCGCGTCGGTTTCAGCTGAAGAAGAACCTATTACCTCCGCCCCGAATTGTCTGAACTCGCGATACCTTCCTTTTTGAGGTTTTTCCTGCCTGAACATTCTATCGATATAATAAAATTTCTGTATAGCTCCTCTGTTAAAAAGTCCGTGCTGAAGGAACATTCTCACAACCGAGGGTGTTCCTTCGGGTTTAAGAGTAAGGTTCCTTCCTCCCATATCTTTGAAAGTAAACATTTCTTTTCGAACAATATCGGTACTTTCCCCGGTGGACTTTCTGAAAAGTTCTGTAGATTCGAAAGTCGGAAATCTTATTTCCTGAAAATTATATAATCCCATTTTCTCTCTGATAATATTTTCAATTTTTTGCCATTTTACCGCTTCTTCAGGTAAAATGTCTCTGGTTCCCTTTACATTTTGAAAATTAGATTTTGAACCCATATTTAAAAAATACTCTCCCTCAAGTTAACACCCAGTAAGCGATCCCTAAACCGGATAAATTAAAGACGAAATCATAAACGCTTACAAATCTACCGGGTACATAGTACTGGGTTAATTCACTTAAAACCGCGAACAAAAAAATAAACAAGAAAAAACTCCGATTCTTGTTAGCAAATCCCAGGAAATAAAACAACACCAGAACAGAAAAAAGAAAAAAATGAATAAGTTTATCCATTCCAAAAACCTCAACCTCCGGAATCACAGTTAAAGGTAAAGAAGTAACTCCGATTATACCTGCCAGCCATAAAAAAAAGGGTAAACGTTTCACTCTTCAAAACTCTCTTCTTCTCTTTTTATCAGTTTTTTTGCTTCTTCTTTTGAACTCAAATTTACAAGATTATCTCTGAAAGTAGCAAAATTCATTAATCGATAAAATCTTGAGAGATACTTCAAATGAAGGTCTTCATCCTTAAAAGAAGAGAGAAAGCAAAATATGGAAATGGGGACACCGTCGAAAGAATCATATTTTACCGGTATATTAGCTATAAGTATAGACAACTCGGCATCCTCTCCCTCTCTCTGTTTTTGATATAAAACAACTCCCTTCCCTATACCAAAAGAATATTTCTTTTCTCTTTCTACAAAATAATCGAATTCAGAAGTTTTTTCGTTCCAGTCCAGGATTTTTTTAAGCGCTTCCTTGCTGTTATCCACATTTTCCTTTTTAAAACGAGTAAGGCTATCCCAGATCATCTATAAAATGTACCTGCTTAAATTTTCGTCGCTTACTATTTCTTCGAGTTCTTTTCTCACATCCTCTTCTTCGATATAAATCTTTTTATCAGTAAGGTCCGGCATTTCAAAAAGATAATCTTCCAACAGAGTATTCAGCACGGTTTGAAGTCTCCTGGCCCCTATATTCTCGCTTATTTCATTAACTCTCTTGGAATAATCGGCGATTAGAGTCAGAGCGTCTTCGCTGAAGTCGAGTTCGAATCCTTCCGCCCGGAATAAAGCCTTGTATTGCCTGACAAGAGAATTGTCAGGTTCTACAAGAATTCTTCGAAAATCTTCTCTTGTCAGATCTTTAAATTCTACCCTAATAGGGAATCTACCCTGTAATTCGGGTATTAAATCAGACGGAGAAACAGAAGAAAAAGCTCCCGCCGAGACAAAAAGTATATGATCGGTATTAATCGGTCCGTACTTTGTGTTCACAGTGGTTCCTTCCACGAGCGGCAAAAGGTCCCTCTGAACGCCCTGTCTTGAAACATCGGGACCGGACTTTGAATCACCGCCTATAATTTTATCGATTTCATCGAGGAATATTACCCCGGAGTTTTCAGTCTTTTCTTTACTCTCTTCGATTACTTCATCTCTGTCTATTAATTTTTCAGATTCTTCTTTTACAAAAATTTCTCTTGCCTCGGCTATTGTAACAAATTTTTTCTTGGTCGATTTAGGCATCAAATTAGAAAAGGCATCCTGTACGCCCAGGCTCAACTGTTCGGGACCCATGGCGCCGAGTATTTCAATAAAAGGTCTTTCTTGTTTTTTAAGGTCCAGCTCTACTTTTCTTTTTTCCAGTCCTCCGTTTCTTAATTTACCTCTCATTTTTTCCCTGCTTTCGTCCATCGTTTCCCCGACTTCTCCGGCAGGAACAAGCAAATCGAGAATTTTTTCTTCCGCGAGCTTTAAAGCTCTTTCCCTGACCTCTTCGATTTTCCTCGACTGTACCATTTTAACGGCAACATCCATCAGACTCCTCACCATGGATTCCACATCCCTTCCCACATATCCGACCTCTGTAAACTTTGTGGCTTCAGTCTTCACAAAAGGAGCGCTCATAATCAGAGAAAGTCTTCTCGCGACTTCTGTTTTTCCCACTCCTGTGGGGCCTATCATTATGATATTATTGGGATAAATCTCCTCTTCCATATCTCCGTTAACCTGCTGCCTTCTCCATCTGTTCCTTATAGCTATCGCCACCGCTTTCTTGGCTTCGTCCTGTCCTATTATATAGCGGGATAATTCCTTTACTATCTCTTTCGGCTTAAATTCCGTATTATTTGACATTTTCTATCACCTCGACAGAAATATAATCATTGGTATAAACACAAATATCGGAAGCAAGTTTTATCGAAGTTTTTACAATTTCAGGAGCACCCAGAGAAGAATGAAGGATTAAGGCTCTGGCAGCGCTTATCGCGTAACCGCCTCCGGAACCTATTCCGATTAAACCGTCATCGGGGCGAATTACCTCACCGCTTCCGGAAAGAATAAAGGACTCATCCAGACTCATAACACCTAAAAGAGCTTCCAGTCTTCTCAGATATTTATCTTTTCTCCATTGTTTGGCGAATTCTATAACCGCTTTTGAAATATTTTTAGGATACTTATTTATTTGTTCTTCAAACATAGTAAACAACGTAAGAGCGTCAGCCACAGAACCGGCGAAACCCGCCAGAACCTCTCCCTCTCTCAAAGGCTGAATTTTCTTAGCGTTTGCTTTCATTATCGTATCGCCGACAGTAACCTGACCATCACTGCCCATGGCGACAATCCCGTCTTTTCTAACTCCAAGGATTGTTGTCCCGTGTATACTATTCACCGTTCCTCCTGAGTAATTTTTAATTTATTATTTCGTAATTCGGCGGTTCTTTTATTATCTTAATATCATGAGGATGACTTTCGGTAAGTCCGGCATTGGTAACTTGAATTATCTTAGCTTTTTCTCTTAATTCTTTAAGATTGCCCGCGCCCACATATCCCATGCCCGACCGCAATCCACCTTCCAGCTGAAAAAGGACTTCACTAACCGGTCCTTTGTAAGGAACTCTGGATACAACACCTTCGGGAACCAATTTTCCCGTTTGGAAATAACGGTCCCGGCTACCGGCTTCCATCGCGTCGACCGAACCCATTCCTCTATAAACTTTAAATCTTCTTCCTTCTAAAAGAATAGAATCACCCGGAGCTTCATCTGTGCCTGCCAGAAGACCCCCGATCATCACGCAATCCGCGCCACCAGCCAGAGCCTTTGTTATATCTCCGGAAAAAGTAATTCCACCGTCTGCTATTATAGGGACTTTACCCTGAACAGCTTCCGCCACATTTTGAATCGCCGTCAATTGGGGAACACCTATTCCGCTTATCACTCTCGTAGTACAAATAGAACCGGGTCCTACACCGACTTTAACCGCGTCTACATTCAATTTAAGCAAATCTTTCGCGGCTTCACCGGTCACTATATTACCTACTACCAGATCCCTATCGCAAATTTTTCGCAGTTTCCTGGCAACATCGAATACTTTCTTTGTGTGACCGTGCGCGGTATCTATAACCAGGCAATCCACAGCCGCGTTCAAAAGTTCTTGCGCTCTCTCAGGGGTATCATCACTCACACCTACAGCCGCTCCGCAGTACAATCTTCCTTCTTTATCTATATTGGCTCTTGGAAACTCTTTTCTTTTTAAAATATCTCTAAGGGTAATAAGCCCTACAAGCTTATCATTTTTATCAACGAGGGGCAGCTTTTCAAACTTATGTTTCCTGAAAAGTTTTTTTACTTCTTCTATAGAAACCCCCTTACCGCCGGTAATCAATTTCTCCCTGACAGTCATAACTTCTTTGACCTTCTTACCTTTATTATCTTCAAATATCAAATCACTTTTAGTTATAATTCCTTTCAGCTGTTTATTATTATCGACAACCGGCACCCCGGAAATATTGTGGCTTTTCATTAAATCTTCCGCCTCTTTTATAGTCGCGGAGGGGGCAACCGTTATGGGGTCGGGTATAAGAACACTTTCGAATCTTTTCACCTTTCTCACCTGAGCCGCCTGCTCCTCTATAGAAAGATTTTTATGAATAATTCCGAGCCCGCCCTGCAGGGCAACCGCTATAGCCATTTCATCCTCTGTCACGGTATCCATCGCCGAAGACACTATCGGCAAAGGCAGATATATACGGCGGCTAAACTTGCTTTTAATATCCGTCTCACTCGGAACAACCTCAGAGTAGCCCGGCGCCAGAAGCACATCTCCGAAAGTTAACCCTAAATCAAAAGATTTCTTTTTTCCCAAGAATTCTCTCCTTCAGGCATTTCACCTTTGAAAACTATATTAGCCTCACCGGTAAGCCAGAGTCTGTTTTCGCTCTCTCTTACCGTATTAAATTTTCCTCCAATGGTTTTAACATCGAGCTTATCCTTCCCGGTTTTTTTCATTATATAAAACGACACACTCGCGATTCCGGAAGAGCATGAAAGAGTTTCACCTTCAACTCCTCTTTCAAAAACTCTCATAAAAACAGCCCCTTCTTTTTCTCTGAACCAATCCACATTATTTCTACCGGGGATAGTGTTTGAAAGTTTTTTTCCTTCGCTGTTAACGTCGAGTTCTTCCACATTCTCCGTGGGAATAACATAGTGAGGAACTCCGCATTTAACGATCGCTCCGTTATCTTTTTCCTCCGGAATACTAACTTCCGGCATTAAAGCAGATACCGTATCATTGTCATTATAAATCAGGCGGACAATTCCCGCTTCTGTCTCCACTTCGTCTTCTTTTTTTACCTTACCCTGTAGATAAAGCAACCTAAAAAAAACTCTGACCGCGTTCCCGCAAAAAGGCACATTACTTCCGTCGGGATTATAAAAAATCATTTTTTTGCCGTCCATTACCACAAGACCATCCCCACCCACACCGTAATTTCTATCCAATAAACGGGAACAAAGCGACGAATAATCATAACCGGCAACATAAGGAGTAAGAACGAAATCGTTACCGCCGCCTTCACCTTTGATAAAATCAATCATTATTTCACCCTGTCTACCAAAGCGAGATCTTCCAATACAACTCTCATAATTTCGGTATCTATTTCCTTTTTCTTTTCAAGAAAAGCTTCCAGCATAGCGTTTTCACATATTATATTTATCATACGCGGTTTACCGCCGGAGTACCTGTGTATTAATTCGAGTGATTCATTAGTAAAAGGCAAAGATTCTCCACCGGCGACCTTTATCCTGTGGCTGATGTAAGCCTTGACCGATTCGAATTCGAGTGGTTTGAGAGTAGTCCTTATAGCGGTTCTCTGATAAAGGGCTTCATCCTGCTTCAGATTTTCTTCCATTTCAGGCAAACCGAAAATCACAAAATTCAGTAAATGCTGCGATTCGGTCTCAATGTTAAGGAGTCCGCGAATTTCCTCCATGGCGTCTTTTCCTCTAAGCATATTACCCTCGTCTATTAAAACAGCGACTTTTTTGTCCTGATCGTGATATTCCTGGAGTTTTTTATACAATCCGGATATCACCTCCATTCTTTCTCCGCCTTTATCTTCTACTCCCAATTGTATAGCAATCCTTCTCAAAAACCATCCTGCCGAGATATCGGGATGAACGATAACTATCAGCGAAACTTCGTACGAATTATCGGAAGCCATCATGTTCAGCATTCTCCTCGCCAGAGTGGTTTTACCCATACCGATATCAGCCACAAGCATAGATAATCCCAGCCTGTTTTCAACACCATGAAGGATTTTATTCATAGCCTTGGAATGCTGGGGACTATCGTAATAAAATCTCTCATCAGGAGAAGTTGAAAAAGGCTTCTCTTTAAAACCGAAAAAACTCTCGTAATCCATTTATAGTAATTTATATATCTAAATTATCTTTTGTCAAGGATTAAGATACTCTTACCACTTATTTCTACCACAGAGGACACAGAAAAAAACGAATATTTCATCAGAATAAATACCAACACCATTTCCAAAACAAACAACAACAAATCACACAAATACGCGAATAATTTTTGTTTTTTCAACTGAGCATTCGGCAATCAGAACTCGGAACTCTGTTTTTACCACGTAAAACGTGGGGCACGGTTTTAGCCTCGCTAAGATAATGGCAATCACTGGAAATATTTTTTCAAACACTTGACAAAAGGTATAACTTTTGTTATACTAATTATATGAAAACAGCAATATCTATTCCGGATTCTTTATTTGAAGTTATTGAGGAAACGGCAAAAGAAATGGGTGTTTCCAGAAGCAAATTGTTTTCATTGGCTGTTAAAGAGTTTCTCAAAGACCGAAACATAGAAAATGTTACAAATAGGCTAAACGAATGCTATGACAAAGATAGCTCAAAATTAAACAAAAACATTGAATCAGCTCAATTAAGTTCCATATCAGGGGAAGAGTGGTAAAAGGTGAAATCTGGTGGGCTACTTTACCCACTCCAAGAGCCTCTGAGCCGGGCTACAAACGTCCTGTTTTAATATTGCAGTCAGATGCTTTCAATAGAAGTAATATCAATACTGTTATATGTGCTGTCATAACCTCGAATATTAGGTTAGCCCGCGCGCCGGGAAATGTGATTTTGTCCAAGAAAGATAGTAACTTGCCTAAGAAATCCGTCGTAAATGTTTCACAAATAGTCACTTTAGACAAAAGTTATTTGACTGAGTGCGTAGGTGCAATAAGTAAAAATTTAATGGGCAAAGTAGAAAATGGAATTAAATTAGTACTCGAAATATAGCTATAGTATTCAAACTCTCAAAGGTGCTTCACACCGTCAGATTGTTACAGATAAACTCCAACGCTTCGTTTATTTCAAAAAAAAGAAGCCTCTCTTATTCTAAATGAAGTTGAATGGTAAAACAATTCGTCTAATTCGTGTTATTTGTTGTTCCTTATTTTTTGGAGATGGGTCGGAGTTCTAATCAGTAATATTAATTTTATTGTTTCTCTTCGTGTCCTTTGCGGTCTTTGTGGTTAATATTATGTTTTAACGATTTTTCCGCACTGTGTCCTCTGTGTCTCCGTGTGAGAAATGCTTTTACCGAATCGTTATATCGATTCTATCGGTTCTCTTATCCCCCACCGATTCGTATCCTATAACACTCGCCACCGCTTTTTCGGGAAGTATTATTCTATCCAGGAGAAAATTGGCTATTTTCTTTGTTCTCTCCATAGCCAGATTCTCATTATGTGAATAAACGATGACTCTAAGACGTTTATCGATATCTTTTCTGACATAATCAGCGGCTTCTTCCAATAAATCTTTACCGGATTCTGAAATGGTCGCGGAATTTTTTTCGAAAACTATTCGTCCGTCGAGACGAACCACGGAATTAAATTCTTCTCTCCAGTAAAGCGCCGGAACCTTAACTTTTTTCCCGAGCTGAAAAGAAGATTCATTTTCTTTATCGATTACTCTCAAATAATAAGAATAATTTCTGCCCGGATCTATCATGTTGCCTTTTGAATCTTTTCCGTCCCACTCTATAACTTCCGGAGGATTACCCATACCCGCGAAAGTTCTAAAAACCTCACCCAGAGCATCCGTTACTACCAATTCCCATTGTTTAACGTCCTTTTCCACTGAAATGTTGGATATTTTTATGGGAAGAGTTAAAATATTCGCCAGCCAGGGTTTCCTTATCTGATTGCTGGCAAGAATGGGCAGTGGTGTCGAACTTATTTCCGAATGAACCTGAAGCTCCGCGTCGTAAATGTTAGAACCCTCTATACCGTAAGGCTCGACAACTTCAAAAATGTCATATTTTAATTCCGTGGGAGGTTTTTTCTCTTCTATTTTGCCGAGATACTTTCCCTTGATAACTTCTTTCGAGATTTCTTCCTGCGCGAAACCCGTGATAGTGAACATACAAATAACACCTATTATTATATATTTTTTCATTTTTACTCCAAAACAAAGTTAAAGGTAATTATTCCGGTTTGAACAATTCCGGAGTTTTGAATGGAAGCGAATTTCCACTGTCTCACACTTTCTATAACCAGCCTGTCCCACGATCCAAACCCGGAGGTCTTAATTACAAAAACATTATCCTTGACCGTACCGTCGGGATTAACAGCTATCTGTACGCTTATTGTCGCGGTTAAACCTCTTTCCTGAGCCCACAACGGATATGGCGTCGCCGGTTTATAGGTTATTTTTCTGGATGAAAGCGGTCCGGAAATAGTTATTTTTGTTGCCGATTTTGAAGGCGCCCTCTTTATTTTCGCACTTTCCTCCGAGGATACTTCAGGAGTCGACTTTTCCAATTGCTTTGTGGGAACTTTTTCCAGATCGACCTGCCCGCTGCCGCCGGGGGAAGAAAAAATACCGACCTTCGCATCCGGACTGTACGTTTTTTCTTTAGTTATTTTTATAGCCGGCTTGTTTATTATGTCTTCCGTACTGCTCTGCCTGCCGCTTTTCGCTACACGTAAAATCTCGGTAGCACCTCCTTCGGGCCCTTCCAGTCGTTCAAATTTGTCCAGATCCATACCCTTTGCCTGGGTTCGATCCAAACGTTTATCATCGAGTTCGATTCCTTTCTCACTGATTCCGGGAACGGGGGGTAAAGCTTGAACTATTTTTTCGATTTCGTTCTTATCGACCTTCTTTAAACCGTCATCTTCTCTTCGAGTAATCTTATCTTTTATGGCTTCAAAGATACTTTTCTGAGGCGGCGCGGGTCTGGGTGAAGGCGCCAGGGTCTGATCTATAAATTCAATATTGTCGATTCTGCTAATAACCTCACTCGTTCTCTTTGCCTCGTTAAAATATAAAACGCCAAAATGCAACATTATAGAAAACACCAATGTGAATATTAACTTATTATCAAAAAAATCTTCCCTATTATCAAACATTTTTATCTCTGAATCGTGGCTATTGAAATGCTTCTCGCCCCGAGTTTTTTAGCCAGAGCTATGATATTCATGACCGTGCCTGTTTCAAGCTCTCTGTCCGTCCTGATCAGAAGCAAATCGTCAGGATTTTTTCTTATAGTTCTTCTCAAAACTTCAGCCAACTCTTCTCTGGCAACCAATTCATTGTTTATGGAAATCTCGTTTTCAGAAGTAATCGTTATCGTAATGTTTCTCTCCGTGGGAGGTTCTACTGTGGTCGCTTCCGGAAGATTAACATGCAATCTGGAGGAGAGGATAATAACCGGCGTTAAAACCATAAGAGTTATAAGTATTGTAAAGCTTACATCAGCCAGCGGGGTAATCATAATATCGGCTTCTTTTACCTTCTCGGATGTTATGCTATTACGTCTCATTTTTCTTTCCTCCGCAGAAGAACCAATTTTAAGGCTCCTTTCTGTTTAGATATATCTAAAATAGTAACCACTTCCTGTATCGGAATGGAGGGATACGCGCTTACCACCACTATTCTGGATACGCTTCTGCCAAGCAGTTCCGCAACCATATCGGGAAATTTTTCCCGTTCGATTAGCCGGTCATTTAAATGGATTCTATTTTTTTCATCTACATAAACATTTACTTTTAACTCGGTATCATCGGAAGAATTACCGCCTTTTACCAGAGTGGGATTTTTAACACTTATCCCCGACATAAAAATGGCGGGAGCGGTCATCATAAAAAAGAGGACCAGAAGCAGCGCTACGTTTATCATAGGCGTTATTGGTATCTTGCCTACTGAATCTTCATAGTCTTCGACATTACTTTTTCTCATAATTTTTAATCCCTCAATCCAACTTTAAACTCTCTGCTTTCCCCTTGGTAAAATTATTGTTCAGGAACGCGAGAAATCTTATAGCGTTGGATTCGATCCTTGTAAGAATGGTTTTAACCTTATTCATAAAATAATTGTAAAATATAGCTGCCGGTATAGCTACTATAATCCCGATAGCTGTGGATACAAGAGCTTCCGCGACACCCGCCATAACCACCGAGGGACCTCCCGAACCGGAGACCGAAAGATCGTGAAAAGCTCTGATTATCCCCATCACGGTTCCCAATAAACCGAGAAGAGGAGAAATAAAACTTATGGTACTTAAAACAGAGTTTTTTCTCTCCAGATAGCTTTTTGTTTCGATAAGAGCTCCGTTAAGCAAATCCGAAATATCCTCCCTGGGTAAATCTTTATTTTTTATTCCCACATCCAATACATCGCCCAGAGGATGACTTACGGATTTGCATATAAAACTTGCTTCCTGGATATTCCCTCTTTTCAATGCCGCCTGAACTCTTTCCAAAAGAGCCTTTTCGTCTATGTTTAACCTGCTGTAAGACCACAATCTTTCTAATATAACCGCCAGCGCGATTACAGAAAAAACCAGCAACAAATCTATCGCCCAACTGTTTTTTAATAATTGAAGAAAACTTATTCCTGCCATTTAATACTCCTTTTTTTACTTATTCGTTTTATTCTTAACATCCATGTTCATTCAGGTTGTTCTTCTCCTATTCGCTCCGTACTTCCCAATCTTTTGTAACATTGATTTATATTATGAGTCGCGGTGGAGACATATTCACTGTTCGGATAATCTTTTAAAATCCTTTTAAAAGCCTCTATGGCTCTCCCGTAATTGCCCAGGTAGAAGTAACCTGAACCACTATAAAATAAAGCTAAAGGCAACCTTTCGCTTTCCGGAAAATATTCCAGAAACAAATTCGCTTCACTTACGAGATTTTCGTAATCTTTCATCTCATCGTAAATTTTAATTATGTTTACCTGAGCATCCTCCGCATATTCCGTATCGGGAAAATCTATTACCACTTTACGAAAAGTTTCCAACGCCTTATCTTTATTCCCCTCTTCGTAAAAGCGAACGGCAAGATTAAATTGAGAAAGAGCGGCCTTGGGATCGGAGGGAAACTGCTCGATAAAGTCTTTAAGGATTTGAGGATTTTTCTGCCCCGCCATGTAATAAGCCGAAGATAGAGACTGTTCTACTTCCTCATTAAGTGAATCATTCGGATAAACTGAAAGGTATTTTGAAAAAGCGTCGATTGCTTTTTCGTAATCTTCTCCGTTGTAATAATTGTTGCCCAGAGTAATCATCGCCTGCGGAACCAGCTGAGAATTCGGATACTCATCTATTATCATCTTAAAGTAAGGCGCAGCCATATCATATTTTAAAGCCTGGAAATAAGTCATCCCTATTTCAAAGGCGGCGTCGGGCGCGATACTGGCTTGCGGGTAATTTTGCAGTATTCTCTCCCAGGACTCGATAGCCTGCCTGTAATACTCTAAATTATAGTATGATTTTCCGGCGTAGAATATTCCCCTGGGTTTCAAAGGATGTTCTCCGGAAATTTTTGCTATGCTTTCAAAGAAACTAAGAGCTTTCTCATATTCGCCTTTATTAAATAAAGTTATTCCGTTGCCAAAAGACGAATTCACGAGGGAGGTGGTGTCCATAGAATAAGCCGATATCACTTTTGTAAACTGGTCTTCGGTTATATCCAACCTGTCTTCGTGCAGCAGGCACCAACCGTAACTCGCTTGAGAAGCACCGAGAAGTTCAGGGTCGGAATATTGATATTCTTTTATTATTTCCTGATACAAACTTTTCGCGCTCTCGTATTGATCCGTTTGATAATAAGCTTCGGCGAGATCAAACGTAGCTCTGCCTTTCCAGATACTCCCTTTTTCGCAAGCATCTTTACTCAACAAAGCTTCTCCTAATGCTATTGTAAGAGTGTAATCCCTGGTTTTATTATAAGTCCGAAGCAGTAACGCGACTGTCGGACATGTTATATCCGAGCCCCAGTAGTATCTTAAAATCTTGCTGAGATGTTTTTTTGTTGTCAGGTAATCCCCTTCGGTAAAAGCCAGACCTCCGGCAAGATAATCTCCCAGACCGATCGTTTCTCCAGAAGAATATTTTGAAGACATCTGCTGATAGACTATACGCGCCTGGGTGGTATCCCCCATCGTCAAAAACACCTGCCCCATCTCAATGTTCGCCAGGCTCGCGACCTTTAATTCAGGAAAATTCGAAACAATCCTGGTAAAAGTACTCAACGCTTCTTCGCTTCTGCCCAGCCCTTTTAAGCACTTACCGTAAAGAAAATTGCTGTGGGCGGCAAGAAACATGTCCTGACTATTCAATATAGGTTTCAGGTATTCTATAGTCTTAAGATAATTATCTTCGTTATAATAACAAACCGCTAATTTATAAGAAGCGTATTCCTGTAATTCACTGTAAGGATATTTTTCCAGAAAGTCGACGTATTTATACAGAGCCCCGGAATAATTTCCGCTGAAGAACAGAACATCTCCCATATAATAAGCGGAATACCTGGCAAGGGGACTTTCCGGATACTCATCGGTTATTTTCTTGAAAGCCGCGAGTGAATTTCTCGGATCATCAATAAAGAAATACGCCTTAGCTTTATAAAAAAGAGCTTCTCTGGTTTCGATATCTTTTAATAATTCCGTTACTTCTTCGTAGTGTTCCTGACCAAAAGCAATTATAGCTTTCGATACTTTAGTCTTATCGGAATCTTTATATCCTGGGTACTCAGATGTTAAAGCGGAAAGACTTCTTTCCGCCTCGTCCCAGTTTTTCAGGGCTATATGACAGGCGGTTATAGCATAAATACTCTCGGGGTAAAGATACGTATCTCTCGATTCGCTGTTTATTCTGTAAAATATAGAAAGTGCTTTTTTATAATCACCTGTATTGTAATAACATTCTCCTATCCTGAATAAAGCTTCTTTTCTGTATTCCCCCAATCCTCCAAGCGCTTTTTCGAATCTTATCCTGGCTTCGTCGTACTCCCCGGACTCGAACAATTCAGTAGCCTCCAGAAATAATTTAACAGCTTCCGGAGTAACCGGTTTATAATCTTCCGAAGAAATAGTCCTCTGCTTTGCCAAATCGTCGATTTTTTGAGGAACCATTCCGGTAACTTCTATATCTTCGAAATCCACGTCGAAATATATCTTATCCTCCGTTATTACCGGCTCCCATTTATCCTTTTTTCCCTTTCCTTCAAAGAATGGCAACCTGAAAGAAAATGTACTATTTAATCTTACCGAATGAGGCTCGTTTTCACTAAAAATCAGACCTTCGAATTTAGTCAGAGAAACCTCTCCCTGGAATCTGCCAAGTTCAGCTTGCATGCCCAGATTTATATCTCTTCCGTCTCCCTCCAATAAAACATCCAGCCATTTAGTTACGGAATACCTTGCTCCCAGAAAAAGACCAAAAGCAAAATTTTCATGTTTATCGGAATAAAATACGTCCGTATTTGGCAAACTGCTGCGCGGTCCGTAACCGACAAATTTTCCTCTTCCCAAACCGGCTGTCAACTCGAACCTTCTTCCTAATTTTTGAGTCCCGGCGAGATAAAAAGACCACGCCTCGGGAGGTCTGGGATCATATATTTCATCGGCAAAAACCGTATCAGAACCCAGAGTAGAAATATATTTACTGAATGCTATATTGTCTATCCCGAATGAAAAAGATGTATTTTTTGCATTATAAAACTGGTAAGCCAGATCGAGAGCAAAATCCGCTCCCGCGTACCAGTTCAGCCCTAAATTTACTCCCGCTTTTGAAAATTCTATTCCTAAATTCGGGTCAAAGCCGTACCCCCGGTCCGAGCTAAGAGGCAAATTTCCGTTGGCATTTAAAAACAAACCTTCTTCTACATCTGCCGACGGAATATCGATGTAAGAATTCCTTTCCAATCTCTGCGAAAACACGGTAAGGGAAACTATAAAAATTGAAAAATAGAGTATTTTTTTCATTTTTGTTCCTTTTTATTCTCAGGTTTTTTCTCGAATTCGATTTCTTCTCCCGTATATATATCTTCTTCTATTCCTTTCCAATCTTCTTCTATAAGGAATCTCTCTTTGGGCCCTTCGGTCTTTACAGTCGCCAATTTACCCTCCGAAGTATAAGTTCTTCCGCTCTCTTCGATCACAATGAATTTATAGTAATAATCCCCGTAACGAACAAGTTTGCCGGTATTATCACGACCGTCCCAGTAAAGCCTTACCGGAGGTTTCCTCCAACCTTCGTAAGCCCTAACTATCTCACCCCAGCTGTTTTTTACCAACAATTCCCATTTTTCTATTTTACCTTTCGTCATTATTTCCTTATTTAGCCAGACTATATTGTTTTCACCGTCGGTCATGGGAGAAAATTCACTTTTGTCCGGGTATAATTTCGCTCTGAACCCTCCGAATTTAAATGTAAGAGACAAATTATGATTGGATGACAGTATTCCTTCTGAGCGATGATGCTGTTGGAAAGCATAGTCTAACCTTAAATCATGTCTCGAAACGGGAAAAGAAAAACCAGCTCCATAAGAAAAATAATTGTAATCCGCTCCCAATCTGAGACAGAGAAGATTGTTTACTTTATATTCCAGACCTCCGTTTAACTTTATTCCACCGTTTTCTCGCCACCCGATGTCACCGGCAAGAATCAGCTTTTTATCAAAAGTTTTCCCGCTTAATCCCGCCTTAAAACCGAGCGGATACTGTTCCGCTTCTTCGATTAATGTAAAAGAAGGTTTCAATAAATTATTTATGGTAAAACCGGCGGAAAAAGATTTCTCCGGGAAAAACAACAATCCAACGTCGAAGGACTGCCCAACCGAATTCCAATGGGAAATAGCATGGTGGAGTATTTTATAACTGATTCCAAGAGATAAAAAATCTATGGGGCTTATAGCGTAAGAAAGTATTCCCGCGGTTTCGTTTTCCCCGAATCCTTCCGGATCTACAAGATTATTACTTTCATCTCTGTTTTCTATACCGCCTGTACGCGCCTGCACCAGAGAGAAAGAGAATGAACCGGATTTTGAAGTCGGAAAAACGTATGACAGATAATCATAACTGGTCCCCATAAAAAGCGCGCTGTGCATAAATAACAATTCCTGAGGTTTTAACTGTGTCAATCCGGCCGGATTAAAATAAGAAGCCGCCGCGTCGTCGGCTAATCCTACCCCACTTCTTCCCATCCCCATACTTCTTGCTCCCGCTCCGAAATCCAAAAAACTCGCCCCTGTATCGGCATTAACCTTCAGATATAAAATCATAAATATAAAAGCAAATTGCAAAAATTTACTTTTTTTCATCATAAATATTATCTTACAACTGCTATTTTACCCTTATACCGGGCAACTGTTTGAGCTTGATTTGTAGCTTTTATACAGACAATATATACACCGGAATTTACCCGATTACCGTCATTGTCTGTTCCATCCCACTGTCCGCGCGCGATACCAGCGGATTCATCTGTTTCAGTATCCCAGATCGGATTGCCGAATTTATCGAATATCATTACTAAAACGCGGGCGTTATCACTTAAATAATACTCTATATTGACATTATCGTATTCGGGGGTAAGAGGATTCGGATATATGTCGATAGAATCACTGGTTGTTTCCTGTCTCGATTTTCCGCTATCGATTCTATCTTTTACCGAAAATTTATTGCTCAGATAAAATTCTCCGTTGCCGCCACATGAACAGCAAAGGCGAACGGAATCAGCAACTAAGGGAATCATAATCGATCCTTCCCATTTTCCTTCTTTGAAACTTATTCTGTTATCTTCGCTTCCGCATACTTCCAGACTACAATTAGACGGCTCGACAGACAACCAACAAGAAAATTCAGAGCTGTCACTCACGGATATATATACAGAAAAACTGTCACCGGTAAATTGAGGCGAAGGTATTGAGTCGAAATTAAAATTTAACGATATTAGAAGGGCTAGCATTTTATAAGAGAATTCTCCTTCATAATTATTTATTATGTACTTAAGTATACGTACTTTATCAAACTTGTCAAGGTGGATTTTCGATTTAAAAACCCACCGGGCTTTGCTCGATTGCAAGAAACTTATAATTAACAAATGTTTACAATAATTTCTCTCTTAGTTCTTTGCTCCCTTAAGGTAAGATTTTTTTGTAATAATATCATTCCTAATCTGTGATTCCGTCTCATCGGGGGTTGACTTCTTGATAATCGCGAACTAATATAAAACATCAGCCGCACATAGCGGGGAGCTAGCGGTTCCCTTTACCTGTAATCCGCTATAGCAGGGCTACTGGCTTGATTTTGAGTTTATGTTCTTCTGCTATGGACTTCTTAAGATGGCGTTGAAATTTGGGCCCTCCATAGAGGAGAGCTTTGAACCCCGTCAGATCCGGAAGGAAGCAGCGGTAAGAAGTCTTAACCTCTGATGAAGGAAAACCTGAATGGAGCTTTTTCTTAAGATGTACCGGCAGAACCTCATAGGCGAAGCAAGCCGTGCGGCTGTGAAAAAATTATGGGATATTTAGTCTTAACAAGAAAATACAGACCACAAAATTTTGATGAAGTACTGGGACAGCCCCATGTAACCAGAACTCTTATGTCAGCTCTGGCAAAGGGTAGAGTGGGACACTCTTATTTGTTCACCGGTCCGAGAGGAGTCGGAAAAACATCGGTTGCCCGTATTCTGGCTAAAGCGGTCAACTGCAAAAAAGGCATCGTCGAAAACCCCTGCAATGAGTGTGAAAACTGTATAGCTATCACAAATTGCAACTCGGTCGACGTAATAGAAATAGACGGAGCTTCAAACCGGGGAATCGATGAAATACGATCTCTCAGGGATTCGGTATCCTACAGTCCCGTACAATCCGCTTTTAAAGTTTATATTATCGACGAAGTCCACATGCTGACCAAAGAAGCTTTCAACGCTTTGCTCAAAACTCTTGAAGAACCGCCTTCGCATGTGATTTTTATATTCGCGACCACTGAACCGCAGAAAGTCCCAAAGACTGTGCTCTCCCGGTGTCAGAGATTCGATTTCCGTATGCTGAGCAATCAGGAAATCTTTGAGAAATTAAAAGAACTGGCAAAAGAAGAAAATGTTAAAGCCACCGATGAAGCTTTATCTCTAATATCCTCAAGAGCGGAGGGCGCCATAAGGGACGCGGAAGGGATGCTCGAACAATTGATTTCCTACTCTGAAGGAGAAATCACCGAAAACGATGTGAGAGAGGTCTTTGGCTTTATCGGTAATAGTCTGTATTTTAAATTGTTCAAAGGTATAGCGAATTCAGACGAAAACGAAATTATCAGGGGCGTGGAAGAAATTGCCGGGAGAGGTTATGATTTAAGGGAATTTACATCAGGCTGGTTGAAATTCCTTCGTAGTCTGCTCCTCTGTAAGCTCGAAGTGAAAGATATAACCTCTACCGCATCTAAAGAGAACCTGCTCGAACTTACCAAAAATGTCTCCACGGAATTTTTGACGGCGGTGCTGAATTTATCGGTCGATTTAGAAAAAGATATAAGATTATTGTCTCATTCTCCGGTTTATCTGGAACTGGCAATGCTAAGGATGGCAAGAATCCCATCACTGAGAGACATTAATACTCTGATAAAAAAGATATCGGAGGGAGTTCCCATCGGAAATAAAACTAAAAAAAACAAACCGGAAGAAAAAAAAACCGATAGAGATAAAAGCACTACACCCCCTAAAAATGCTCAGGAACTCTGGAACGCGATAATAACAGAAATAAACGGAGCAAGCGGCAAGAATTTTCTTAAAGCATTCTTAAAAGACGCGGAACCTGTCTCCTTTGAAGACGATATTCTGAGAATAAAGGTCCCTTCAACTCATAAAAAGCATCTCGATGAAGATATTCACTTTTTAAGGGGCGCGTTGAAAGAAACAACAGGAAAAGATATCGATATAGAAATAATAACTTACCAACAAAAAATAGAAACAAAACTACGTGATAATTCTATGGTAACAAAGGTAAAGGAGATATTCAATGCTGAAGAATTTATTTGACATGGAAAATTTAAAAAGAAAAGTAGAATCCGTCAAAGAAGAACTCAAAAGAGAAAAAGTGGTAAGTGAAAGCGGCGGAGGAATGATAAAAATAGAGGCGAATGGATTTGGAGATATTATTAAATTAGAAATTGAAGATGAACTTCTCAAAGAAAAGGATAAAAGCTTACTCGAAGATTTAATAATAGCGGCGGTTAATATGAGCAGAGAAAAAACAAAAGATTTGTTTCAACAAAAAATGCAGGAGGCAATAGGGTTCTTGCCTCTGGATGGTATTAAAGACCTGATATCTTGAAACCACCGGGCTCTTTTCTGCGTTTTATACAGTCACTTCAATCTTTACCCGGAATAGGTAGGAAGTCCGCGGAAAGAATAGCTTTTCACATCTTAACCAAACCGACTACCGGAGAAAAGATACTTCATTCTTTAGAAAAAGTGCTGTCGGAAATCAGATTCTGCCGTAAATGCGGCAACATAACCATAGAAAACTTATGCCACATCTGTACTTCTCCTGAAAGAGATCAGACAACGATTTGCGTTGTAGAAAAACCGATGGATGTTTTCGCCATAGAACGTTCACATTCTTACAGGGGGCTTTATCATGTACTGGGAGGACTGCTTTCTCCTCTCGACAATAGCTATCCGGAAGATATAAATGTGGATTCTTTAATAAAAAGAGTACAAACGGAAGGAATAAAAGAAATAATTATAGCAACGAACCCCACAACCGAAGGAGAAGCGACCGCCCTATACATCGAAGAAAACTTAAAAAACAGCGGGGCGAGAATAACCCGTATTGCAAGGGGTATCCCGTTCGGAACAGACATCGATTTCGCCGACGACTTAACTCTAACAAGAGCCCTGGAAGACAGACAGGAATTTAAGGAATAAAAACCACAGAATATCTAACACAGAGACACGAAGAACACAAAGTTTTGTTTTTTTAGCCAAAAGTAAAAAGCTACGTTCAACACCAAATCACACGAATTGCACGAACATTCATTTATTTTTAACCCGAAACTTTAAACCCGGAACCCGAAGCTCAGAACTCAGTACTCGGCACTACGCACTTACCATACCCAACGCACTAACGCTTCTACGCATTTACGCTCTAACACCGCTTATTTTTTCTATTTCTAACTGCTCTCCAAAACCCGGCAACCAGTACCTGAGATGGGGGGTTGACAATAGATTACGGGAAACTATATTATACTTGACGCGGGGTGGAGCAGTTAGGTAGCTCGTTGGGCTCATAACCCAAAGGTCGTGGGTTCGAATCCCACCCCCGCTATAATATTCAGGGTACAGGATTCAGGGGGTAGGGTATAGAAAAAACAAAACCAAAACTCTTTAAACTTCTTTTGTCAATATTTTGGGTTTGAAATGGGCATACAAAATCTAACTTTTAATCTTATAGCAAAAATTATAATCTCTTTAATCACAGGATATATATTCGGTTCGATTCCAAACGCGGTTATAATCTCGAAATTTAAAAAAGTAGACATAAGAAAAACAGGAAGCGGAAATCCCGGGGCGGGAAATGTAGCGCGAGAAATCGGAAAATCCTGGGGAATACTCGTCTTTGTTTTAGACACCCTAAAAGCCGTAATTCCAATGCTGATAGCGGATAGAATTTTACATTTAAGTCTTTTCTGGGCAGGAATAACCGGTCTGTCCGCGGTAGTCGGTCACTGCTACTCTTTATTTCTGGGCTTTAAAGGAGGAAAGGGCGCCGCGAGTTCCGGCGGAGTACTGATATACCTTTTCCCGAAATTCTCTATCGTCGCTATAGTTGCTTTTTTCCTGCTTCAAAAAGTGCCACGCAATACAAAAACATTTATACCTATCTTTCTGACCGCGCTGGGTTTATGGATATGGATTTACTGGAACTCGATGCCTTTTTTCATTCCTTTCGTGCTCTTATTTTTAACCCTGGGAGTACTTTTAAATATAGACCTAATCAAAGAACTAATATCGGGACAAAACCTCTAAAATGTAAAAATTAAAGATGAAAATGGAAAATGACAGTGCAAAGTTCAAAAATGAATATAAAAAAAGGTTATACAACTTCGTCCTCAAGCTAATTGAGTTTTTGGATAACTTACCTAAGGATAATGTTTCTAAAAGACTCGGAGACCAGTTACTTAGAAGTGGTACAAGTATTTCAGGTAATTACGTGGAGGGGCAATCTGCAAGCAGCAAAAAAGACTTTACCAATTATTTCAATTATTCTCTTAAATCTACTAATGAAAGCAAGCTATGGATTACTCTACTCAGGGACAGTAAAAGAGCAACACCTGAGAAGGTCAAATGGTTCTTAGAGGAATTAGATGAAATAAGCAAAATTTTCGCTTCAAGTATTCTAACCTTGAAGGGGAAAAGATGATTTTACATTTTTATTTGTCATTTTGCTTTTTAATTTTTTATATTTGCTTTATCGAAAAAAGACGATGAAATCAAATGAGATATTTTTCTATTATAAAACCAAAAAACTGATTGATAAAATTATCGAGGGAGGAAATAAGTGATATTAAAAAGAAGAAAATTCTATAGAATCGGCGCGGGGATTGTGTTTCCTGTACTTTACTATTTCACGCCCAACAAAATCATTGTGGAAATGTTACTCCTTTATCTTCTTGGCATAATGACCACTCTCGAAGTAATGAGATATATTTCCCCCAATCTCTGGAGGACAATAGCAGAACACTCTAAAGGGATATTGAAAGTAAGGCAGGGGATGATTACCGGTACAACAGCGCTACTTATTTCAAATATAATAGTTATTGCTTTCTTTGACAAACAGGTAGCGATCGTGAGTCTCATGTATATGCTCTTCGGGGATACAGCTTCAGCTATTATAGGCACCAAATACGGTAAAGTCAAAATGGGAGATAAGACCCTTGAAGGAAGTCTGGCTTTTTTTATCACAGTAATGGTGATTGCTTTGCTTTTTTCCCAATGGTCTGGAATCCGCATTCACCTCATAATTTTGATTTTCGGAGCAATCGCGGCCACAATCACCGAAGCTCTCCCCATAGAAATAAACGATAATCTGACAGTGGCTCTGGCAGCCGCCATCGTCATGCAAATATTTACTATGTTTTAACCACACAAACCATGAAAACATTAAATCCTTAGAGGGTTAGAGTGTTAAACAGAAAAAAATTATTCTAAACAGCTACTTGGATGGGAGGAAAGCTAACGCATCAACAAATCAGTCCTATGTATAGTATCCAAAGCTCAATGTCAAAACTGATTTCTGCACGTAACACGGAATCCGAAACTATAGTTTGCTAAAACCTAAAACCCAATACCTTATACCTATGACACATTTTCTTCACGAGAAAGCGTAGTTTTTATTCCTCCCCGCACATTGACCTTCAGCTCTACAAAAAGATACTCAGGAGATAGCAGTGATTTAAAATCTTCGAAAATTATGTTTAAAAGTGTTTCATGAGTGGTCCGGAGATCCCTGAATTTTTCTATATATAATTTTACACTTTTAAGCTCTACAATATATTTATCAGGTTTATACTTAATTTTAAGCCTATAAAAATCAGGATGTCCGGTAAAAGGACACAACGAAGTAAGCTCCGAAGTTTTAAACTCTACAGGGTAATCAGCTTCAGGAAATTTATTCGGAAGTTTCTCTAAACTCGGACCTATTTTTTTTAATTTATCAAAATCTTCAGCCATTTTTAGCCACTAAGACACAAAGGCACAAAGTTTTTTCTTTTTTCTTACTCGAAACACGAAACGCAAAACTCGAAACCTCAATTGATCTACTTAAGCTGCGGGAAAAGGATGACATCTCTAATCGAAGGCTGATTAAGAAGAATCATAACAATCCTGTCGATGCCCAGACCCAGTCCGCCCGTCGGCGGCATTCCGTAAGACATAGCAGAAAGAAAATCCTCATCCAGCGACTCGGTTTCAAGATCTCCCTTTTCTCTTAGCGCTAATTGGCTTTCAAACCTCTTTCTCTGTTCAATCGGGTCATTCAATTCCGAGTAAGCGTTACCGATTTCCATACCGAAAAGGAAGGGCTCGAATCTTTCCACAATCCCTTCCTCATCTCTTTTATCCTTAGCGAGGGGAGAAATATCCTTCGGATAATCCATAATAAAAGCCGGTTTGTCTATTGTGGGTTCTACGACTTCAGAGAATAACGCATCGAGTATCTTCCCTGGAGTGTAAAGTCCTTCTACATCTACATTTAACTCTTTTGCTTTATTCTTGATTTCATCGAATGATAAACCCTTGAAATCTATACCTGTTTTCCCTTCGAGTACTCCATAATAAGAAATTCTTTCCCAGCCATCCTTGAAGGAAACTTTAGCGCCCTGATACTCTAACTCTTTTGAACCTACAAAACGCTCTAAAAGACGTTCGAAAAGAGACTCGACGATTTCCATCATGTCATAGTAATCCGCGTAAGCCTGATAGAGCTCCATCATCGTAAATTCCGGATTATGGGAGCGGTCTACCCCTTCGTTTCTAAAATCTTTCCCTATCTCATAAACTCTCTCCATTCCACCTACTATCAATCTCTTCAAATATAATTCATACGCAATACGGAGAAACAAATCTTTATTAAGAGATTCCTGATAAGTTTTAAACGGTTTCGCGAAACCTCCACCATACTGA
>CAZVXD010000013.1:0-30313 GCA_964631335.1 uncultured bacterium | reverse complement strand
AATTACCTCCTGATAAGTAAATAATCGACCGGGTTAACCCATTTACCTTGCATTTGTACTCCATAGTGAAGATGCGGTGCATCACTTCTCCCGCTATTACCGGAGAGAGCTATCAATTGATTTTTGTTTACTTTTTCTCCTTCCTTCACCAGAATTTCATTCAAATGACTATATGTTATTCCAAAACCTTCATCATTATTGATTTCCAACGTTTTTCCGAGATATTCCTTTTCGCCGGTAAAAACAACCGTACCTTCCATAGTAGCATAAAGAGCTGTCCCTTCCTTTAAAGATATATCTATCGCTCTATGATCCGCAGAAAATTTCTTGCTTATCCAACCTTCCGTAGTCGGTAAAATATTAGGAACAAAGTTCTGCAAACGAAGAGCTTCATTTTTTATTGTTCCGACCTCTTCTAAGTCAGAAACCTCAGGAGAGGGCATTTCTTCCTCCGCCTCAAAAAATTCCTCAATAGAAATTTCAAGACCGAGAGATTTATTAAATTTATCGGCAAAATCATATAGTTTTTTCATTTTGCTATTCAATTTTTCTATTTCAATTTCTCTGTTTTCGAGATACTCGACTCTATTCCTCAATAAAACGAACTGCGCCTTATTAACTATCAATCTCCCCGAATTTACAGATAAATATATAACTATTCCTAATATAAGAAAAATAATACTCCCCCAGAATATAATCATTCCGCCTGACAAATCTATCTCTCTTACTTCACCGTTTTCAGGGATAAATTGTATGGTAAATTTTCTCATCCGTATAACCTACAACACCATCAATGTTTTATGTTTTATCTTTTATTCTCCTTTATGGACTTTACTATGTCTTTTAGCTTGTACTTCAGCGGTTATGCCACGCTATTATATTATATATTCTTTCTAAATCCTCATCCGAATAAAATTCTATAATCAATTTATTTCTTGTTTTTCCGGTTTCTACCCTAACTTCAGTATTAAACAAATGTCTGAACTCCTCCTGTAAATCCTTATATTTAACAGGCACCTGTTTTTTCCTTTTATTCTTTGATGAAACTTTCTCCGCCTCCCTTACTGTCTTTTCTCCTTCTATAATGCTTGTTAATTCTTTCAAAATCTTACTTTTTTCTCCTAAGCTCAACAATGCCCTGGCGTGTCCCTCTGTTATTCTATTATCTAACAAAGCTTTTTTAACTTCCTCGGGAAGAGAAAGCAATCTCATCTTATTGGCCACAGTAGCTCTTGCTTTTCCCACTCTTTCGGCTATCTCTTCCTGCGTAAGACTAAACTCCACGTTTAAATTATAATAAGCGTTAGCTTCTTCGATGGGATTTAAATCTTCTCTCTGTACATTCTCAACAATAGCGATTTCGAGAACTTCTCTGTCTGAAAGACGCCTGAAAACCGCGGGAATTTCTTTGAGACCAGCTCTTTTGGCAGCTTCAAAACGGCGATGCCCGTAAACCAATTCGTACCTGTCTTCCCCCACTTTCCGCAACAAAACAGGCTGCAAAATCCCATTTTGTTTTATCGAAGCCACGAGACCCTGCAATTCTTCTTCGTTTATCTCCTTTCTCGGTTGCAAGGGAGAATGAAAAATCTTTGCTACCGGTACTTTATCTTCCTCGACCGAAGGAATTAAAGCGTTAAACCCTTTGCCAAGCGCCCGTCTTGCCATTCCTTCTTATTACCTCTTCAGCAAGCATTTTATAAACCTCGGCTCCTCTGGATCCCGGATCGTAATCAAAAATATGCTTACCGTAACTCGGAGCTTCAGCCAATTTAACATTTCGAGGAATGATTACCTCGAATACCTTATCTCCGAAATATTTGCATACCTCATCAGTAACTTCATGAGCCAGATTTAATCTCGTATCGAAAAGAGTCAATAACACTCCTTCTATAGTCAATCTGGAATTTAGTTCCCGTTGAATATTTCTAACCGTATTCAGCAGTTTACTTAAACCCTCCATCGCGTAAAATTCAGCCTGAATAGGTATCAAAACAGAATCGGCTCCCACAAGAGAATTAACCGTGAGCAGACCGAGTGACGGAGGAGCGTCTATCAAAATAAAATCATATTTCCTCTTCAACGGCATTATCTTTCTCTTTAACTGCATTTCTCTTCCTTTGACATCGATCAGTTCAACTTCCGCGCCAACAAGTGAAATATCCGAAGGAATTATATCCAGATTTTCTACGGCTGTTTTCTTTATAACGGATTCGGGTTCCTTATTCTTAACTAAAACATCATATATCGTAGGAGTTACACCGGTTAAACCCAGACCGCTTGTAGCGTTAGACTGTGGGTCCATATCTATAATCAGACAGCTCTGACGATACAGAGCAAGAGCGGCACCTAAATTTACCGCTGTCGTAGTTTTACCCACCCCACCCTTTTGATTAACTATAGAAACACTTTTCCCCATATTTTATTAGAGGACTTCTGCTACCGGACGGGACGAGAAGAATATTAAATCATCACCTTCTCTTGAAACCACAATTTTATTCCCTTTCTTCCATTTCCCTTTTAAAAAACCTTCTGCCAGTTTATCTTCTAATTGTCTTTGAATAACTCTTTTGAGCGGTCTGGCTCCATATTCAGGATCAAACCCCTTTTCTATAAGAAACTCTTTTGCTTCATCTGTAAGCGAAATTTCAAAACCCTTATCTTCAACCCGTTCTCGCACCTCATCGAAAAATATATCCACAATCGAAGCCATCGTGTCCTTATGAAGAGAGTGAAAGACCACACTTTCGTCTATCCTGTTTATAAATTCAGGACTGAATTTATCCTTAATTTCTTCGAGGAGGTACTCTCTCATCTCCTTGTATTTGATTTCTCTGTCCGGTTTCTTAAAACCGACATTCGTTCCGCGCATTATTTCCTTAGTTCCTATATTCGAAGTCATAATAATAACTGTGTTCTTAAAAGATATTTTTCGACCGTAAGCATCCGTAATCATACCCTCATCGAATACTTGAAGAAGGATATTATATATATCAGGATGAGATTTTTCTATTTCATCTAACAGAATAACGGAATAGGGTCTTCTCCTAACAGCCTCGGTTAAAATCCCTCCTTCATCATATCCCACATAACCCGGAGGAGCTCCAATCAATTTAGAAATATTAAATCTCTCCATAAATTCGCTCATGTCGATTCTCACAAGAGCTTCTTCTGTGTTAAAAAGAAACTTGGCGAGCTGTTTAGCGAGTTCGGTTTTACCAACTCCTGTAGGACCCAGGAAAAGAAAAGCGCCTAAAGGCCGGCGCATATCACGCAGCCCTGCTCTGCTTCTTCTTATTGCCTTAGCAACCACTTCAATCGCTTCATTCTGGCCCACAAGTCTTTTCCGGATTTCTTCTTCCATCGAGAGGAGTCTCTCTGTTTCTTTCTCTCTCAGTCGTTTAAGTGGAATTCCTGTCCAGAGAGAAATAACTTCTCTTATATCTTCTTCCGTAACTTCGATTCTTTGAAGCGCTCCGTACCGCCCCCAATCTTCCAGACTCTCCTCTAATTTGCCTTCGATTTCATCCCTTCTGTCTCGCAGCTCTATCGCTACCTCATATTTCCCTTCTTCCCTAGCCTTTAAAAGTTCTTCTTTGACCTTTCGAAGCTCTTCTTCAAGCTTCACAATTTCATCAGGCACTTTCGTTTCTCTTAATCTTACCTTTGCCCCGGTTTCATCCAGAACATCTATTGCTTTATCAGGAAGATTTCTGTCTGTTATATATTGACAGGAAAGTTTCACGGCGGCTTTAATTACTTCCTCAGTATAAGTAACTTTATGAAAATCTTCATATTTACGTTTAATTCCGTTTAATATATCTATTGTTTCTTTTATAGTGGGCGGGTCTATCAAAACCATCTGCAATCTGCGCTCAAGAGCTCCGTCTTTCTCAATATATTTTCTGTACTCCTCTGTCGTGGTGGCTCCGATGGTTTGAATTTCTCCTCTTGCCAGAACAGGTTTTAACATATTGGAAGCATCGATAGCTCCTTCCGCGGCTCCCGCTCCTACAATAGTATGCATCTCATCGATAAAAAGAATATTCTCCGAATCTTTTAATGATTCGAGTATCTGTTTTAGCCTTTTTTCAAATTGTCCGCGGTATTTGGTCCCGGCTATAACGGAAGCTAAATCCATAGAAAGTATTTTCTTCTCCTGTAATATCTTGGGCACCGCGCCAATAACTATTTTCTGCGCCAGCCCTTCAACTATAGCGGTTTTACCGACACCGGGTTCTCCCACAAGAACAGGATTGTTCTTTTTTCTACGGCATAAAGTTTGAATAACTCTTTCTATCTCATTTTCCCTGCCTATAACAGGGTCTATTTTTCCTCTCTTTGCCAAATCGGTAAGGTCTCTGGTATAAAACTCCAGAGTTCTATCACCTGAAGATTTAGATTTCTCTTTCTCCCTGTCGCTTGTTTTTTCCTTTTCAAATAGATCAAGCAAAACCTGCTTAGCTAAATAATAATCGAGTTCTTCAGGCTTTAAAATATCTATAAAAGCCCCTTCTTTTGCCTTAAGTAAAGAAAGCAGAAGATGCTCGGTACCTATTATCTGCCTGCCAAGCATCAACGCCTCTTCCTTAGCAGCTTCAAGAATATTTAATGAATCTTCGGATAAACCAATAGCCTGCTCCATAATCAAAACATCACTATTATTCCTCACGAGCTTTAAAATTCTGTTTTCAAGTATTTCTACATCTACTCCCACTTCTTCAATTACCGTAACCGCGATATTGTTTCCGTGTTTCAAGATAGCCAGCAAAAGCATTATAGGTGTAACTTCACTTAAACCGGCTTCTCGAGTTAAATCCTTCGATATTTTCACAACATCAATTAACTTCTTCGTGAATCTTTCATCCATAAACATATTTTTATCCTCCCAAATTGTTCCTTATAAGCTTTGCTCTGAGAATATTTTCTTCTTTTTTATTATGAACATCTTCATTCAATACGCTTAAATGTCCCGGAAGAGCCTGAAAAAGCCATTTATTTAAATCAGGAATACTTACATCTCTGACAATACCAAGGCTTGCTCCAAGTCTTACGGCAGCGCTCAAATTAAGAAATTCGTTAACCGATAAAATTCTGGCGTTTTTTAGAATGCCATACGATCTCCATATTTTATCCTCTGTTTCATAACCAACTTTCTGGGTTAAGTATTCCCTACTTTCCATTTCACTGTCGATTATACTTTTAATCTTTTTTTCGAACATTTTTAATATCTCTTCTTCAGAAACACCCAATGTAAACCTATTGCTGACTTCAAAGTAGCTTCCCTCGACTGTCTCTCCAATATTAAAAATTCCGCCAATAGAAAAAAGAGAATCTTCAAGGTCATCGATAACTTCAACAAATTTACCTGTAATAACAAGAGCCGGAAGATGTAACATGGCAGAAACAACCATACCTGTTCCCACCTTTTCAACCGAAGAAGTCAGGAAGCCCATTTCTTTATTATAAGAGAAACCAAATTCTTCGTTTAAGTCATCATCCAAACTATCACACCGAATAAAAGTCTCTTTAAGTGATAATTCACCCGAAAAAGAAGAAATTTTAACGTGTTCATCTGAATTTAAAATTACCACACTGTCCTGCAGATCGTTTAAAGCCAACCCGGTATAAAGATAGTCCTTTACTTCACTCCTTGAAATGAAATTCCTTTCCGCGAATAATTCTCTCTGATTATCTTTCAAATCCTTTAGAGAAACAACGTTTTCAAAGGAAGAAAGCGTTGTCATTCCATCAATGAGTAAATCCAAAATTTCCTCTTTCTCTTTTTCAGAATTTTTTTTATTAAACTTATAGCCGCCCAAGTTCCTATAAAGAGAAACCACAGAAAATAAAACTATGTCTGAATAAGAACCGCCTTTCCCCAGCCAAAAAGGTAACCGATACAATAAAGAATCAATCATTTTTCTTCCTGATTACTTTTAGCTCTTTCTTCCTCGACTCAATTTTATCTCTTAATTTTACAGCTTCCTCAAATTTTTCATCCTCTACAAAATTTTCAAGCTCTTTTTTCATTTCAAAGATTTCTTTCTTCATCAGAATAACCTTACTATTTCTAACCGGTTCTTTCCCCTTATGTTTAAGACCTAATTGAAACTCGGTAAGAAAAACTTTTATCTGTTCTTCAAAGTTTTTATAACAATCAACGCATCCAAGTCTTCGAGTATCTTTAAAGTCTCTGAAAGTAAGACCGCAATTAGAACATATTGCTATTTTAGAAACAACCGAATCTTCTTTGTTTTTAATATCTACGCCTTTCTCTCGGGCACATTTTTCGCAAATATTTATTTCCCGAACTGTGTCCGAGTTTACCTCATAATACTTATACTTTGCGTTCTCATTTCCGCATAAATCACACTTCATTTTATTTCAATTTTCCTTCAATTAAATTATATGTTTTTTTGCCCATTTTTGCAACCCTCTGATTATGACTGACTAAAATCACTGTCATCCCGCTCTCGCGTTGAATTTTGCTCAACATCTTCAAAACCACATCCGAATGAGCCTGGTCTAAATCTCCTGTAGGTTCATCCGCGAGAAGCAGCAAAGGGTCGTTCACAATGGCGCGGAGAACCGCTACTCGCTGCCTCTCTCCCCCCGAAAGAGTTCTGGGCTTGGCATGTACTCGATGCTCTAAATCTACAAGAGACAATAACTCCTCCGCTTTCTTATAAGCTCTTTTAATAGTAGAACCCCTTATCAAAAGAGGAATCGCGAGATTTTCAAGAACGGAAAAATCAAAAAGTAAATGATGAAACTGAAATATAAATCCAATTTTTTCATTTCTTATCTTAGCGAGTTCCGCATCCTTATATTTATAAAGAGGTTTACCCTGTAGAATAACATCTCCGTCATCAGGATGCAGAAGACCACCTAAAATATGTAAAAGGGTGCTTTTACCCGAACCGGAAGGTCCGGTTATAGTAATAAATTCACCCTCCTCAACTTCCAGGTTTATACTCCTGAGAACATTTATTTTCTCTTTGCCGGACATAAAACTTTTTTCAACATTTTTAAGAATTACTATAGTTTTACTCATTTCTGATAGCCTCCACGGGATCGAGTCCGGCAGCTCTCTTAGCCGGATATAGAGCCGCAAGGATCGAAAGAACTATCGCTGAGAATACAACCAGCAGGAAATCGGTCAACTGCATCTCCACAGGTAGTTTAGTAAGAAAATAAACATCAGAAGGTAAATCTATGAACTTATATTTGCCGAGAAGGAAACACAAAATCCAGGCAATAAGAACCCCAAAAACTGCGCCACCCCCACCAACAATTAAACCATCTACAAGAAAAACTCTGGTAACAGAAGAAGCTGAAAGCCCCAGAGCTTTCAAAATTCCTATTTCTCGCATTTTAGCCAGAACAACAAGAACCAGTGAAGAAACGATATTAAAAGCAGCTACGATTATTATAAGAGTCAGTATTATAAACATTACTTTCTTCTCAATTTCCAGAGCTCTAAGGAGTATTCTATTGCTTTCCATCCAGTTAATCACTCTAAACGGATAACCAAGTTTTGCCACTATATCGATCGAAAGTTCCGGCGCTTTATATGGGTTATCAAGTGTAAAATCTATACCCGTAACCCCCCCTATACCAAAGAGTTTTTGCGAGTTTTCAAGAGAAATCACAGCTAAGGTCGCGTTGTATTCGTACATTCCCATATCAAAGACACCGGCCAGAATGTAATCATCCGCGGGCAAAAGAAACCCAAAAGGCGTGGGAGCGGAAGAAAAAGGAGCAGAAATCGTTATTGTATCGCCAACATGAGCCCATAATCTCCGGGCAAGATAATTTCCCAGTACTACTTTCTTACCGGAAAGATCAAACTCGCCGGTTTCGATATTCTCCGGAATATCCGAAACAAGAGGAAAGGTAGCCGGATCAACTCCTCTTATTATAGCTCCATCCGTTCTGTTTTCATGTTTTAAAAGGGCTTTTTCAAAAATGTAAGGTGTCGCTTCTTGAATTGCCGTCAGGCTTTCTTTCAGAGTATCAGCGACATTTTGCCAATTCTTGATCACTTTTTGATCTATAGTCATAACCGTAATCGGAGCACTGGCTCCCAGAACTTTATTCTTCAAATCTGTCTGCATTCCATTCATAACAGACATAACAACCAGCAGCGTGGCAACTCCCAACATAATTCCGCCGGCGGCAAAAAGCGTTATTAAAGACCTGAATCCTTCTCCTTTCTTAATTCGAATATACCTTTTAGCAAGAAAATACTCGATGTTAAAAAACCTTTTCATATAATCAGTATATTCCTTTTAACCTGTCGGGCAAGGGGGAACCGTGGTATTTTTCATTGATACTCAAATAAATACACGAAAATATACCATTAGAATTCCTTAAAGCTTCTTAGAATTTAAATATTAAAAATTAAAAAGCAAAATAATAAATAAAACTTTAAAATCATACCATAATTTTTAAAGTTTTACGTTTTTTAATTTATTTTTGAATTTTGCCTTGTATTTTTCCATTTTGATATTTGATTTTTAAATTTCGACGACTCCAGACTCTCTTTATGCCGTTTAATACCTTTGTTTAACCTATATATCCATAGAAAACTTACTCCAGGCTTTTCAAGAACTTTTTTATTCCGGTCATATAAATATCTTTTGAGTCCAGTATACAGGTATTATGAAATCCTTTGATTTTAAGAAATATTTTTGGGTCGACCGCCATCTCGAACAAATCTTCGCCGTGATGAAAAGGTATCAAATTATCATTTTCACTGTGTATTATTAATTTAGGAATTTTTATATCCTTTATTCTTTTTATGGATTCCAACTTGTTGGATATTATAAATCTCGGCAATCTAAAACCGAATAAATCATAGCTTAAATCCTGCGAGGAAGAAAAAGAACTATCTACTATTAATCCTCTAAAATCTTTGATTAAACTCGCGATAAATATTGCCACGACACCCCCCAGAGACCTGCCAAAAACAACAATATCATTGTTCCTGAATCCCCTTCCCTCTAAATAATTGTAAGCTCCTAAAACATCATTATACAAACCTTCCTCAGATGGAATTCCATTGCTCCTGCCGAATCCTCTATAATCGAAAATAAACACATTATATCCGAGTAAGGATAATTCTTGAATGATATCCATCCTCAGAGAAATATTACCGAAATTACCATGACAAAAAAGAATAACCATACCATTAGTGCCTTTAACGAACCAACCATTTAGCAAAACCTGGTCCTGAGATGAAAATTTGACATCTTCGTATTCAATATCGTAATCGGATGGAAACGCGACGAATTCCTGCCTCGGTCGATAGACTTTCGAATGTTCGTAATATTTAAAAACTAAATAGAGTAAAAAAATAAGAAACAAAAAAACAAAAAAAGGCATTACAGGGATTTTAAAGAACTCTTACTTTTTGTCTTTGCTCTCACCTTTGGATTTACTATCTTCTGTACTTTTTTTTTCTTCGCGTTTTGAAACAGTGGATTTATAATCGGTTTGATAAAAACCCTTACCTTTAAATATAATCCCAGCCCCGGCACCTATTAATCTTCGCAATTTTCCACCGCAACGAGGACAAACCTTTAGAGGCTCATCCGTCATATTTTGGAACTCTTCAAATTTATGTCCACACTTTAAACATTCATACTCATATGTTGGCATTTTCCCTCCAAATCTTTTAAAAATATACCTATTAGGAAAGGATTGTCAAGTCCACAACCTAAAGAGAAATCACAAGATTTCACAGAAAAAAAGTACCGCAAAGACGCAGCGTTCGCAAAGAAAAAACTTTATTTAACCACTAAACACATGAAATATACTAAACCTCATCACCCTCCTAAATATACATTAAAAAAAATACACGAAAAGAATTGTCATTGAGAATTTGACATCTTGCCTGAAGCGCGATTGCACCGTGAAATATATTACCACCCAGGCAGCTCTACTATTCCATAGGGCGAGTAACTTCAAGATCAATTCACAGCAGGGAAGGAAAAGACCGCAAAGATTTTTACGGTTAGCCGGTTGGGCAATTTTTTTTAGCCCCTAACACAATAACAGATTATGACTGTTATTGAAGATAAAAAGTTTATTTTCCCTGTTTTTTTAAAATATAATAAAAATAGATTTTTAAAAAAAAATAGGCAATTTATTAAAAAAACCCTTGACATATAGCCAAAAATGCTTAAAATTCTTGTGAAACAATAAAAGGAGGCTATTTAAATGAATAAGAAAGAATTAATTGACGCAATCGCAAAAGACGTAGGCTGCAAAAAATCAGAAGCTAAAGCAATGACCGAAAGTTTAATCAACAATGTTACAAAAGCATTATCAAAGAAGAAAAGAGTTGTAATTGTAGGCTTCGGAGTTTTTGACGTCAAACACAGAAAGGCAAGGATTGCCAGAAACCCCCAGAAACCTAATCAAACAGTAAAGGTTCCAGCCAGAAACGTTCCTACTTTCCGCGC
Organism: uncultured bacterium; assembly: GCA_964631335.1. Taxonomy (GTDB): domain Bacteria; phylum Hydrothermota; class UBA3072; order UBA3072; family UBA3072; genus JAFGHJ01. Next base: position 19,841 of record CAZVXD010000013.1, on the reverse strand, counting down.
AGGGAAATCCCTTAAGGAAGCCGTAAAGTAAGAATACCGTAAAAAATAGTTAAAGATCTGGAACAGCAAATAATTCAATATCTTAAAAAAAACAGGTGTTGGATTGGTGATGACACAGCTGAAATAAATAATAACCAGATCGTAAGTACTGACTCATTTATCGAGGGAGTGCATTTCACTCCCTCCTTTTTTTCCGCTTATGATATTGGTTACAAAGCTCTGGCGTCCGCCTTATCCGACATCGCGGCATGCGGAGCTAAACCGGCGTGGTATTTTTTAAACCTCGGAATCAAAAAAAACCAGAAAATCGATAAAATCAAAGAAATCTTTAGAGGATTTCGGGATCTTGAAAAAAAATATTCAGTTGAATTATTAGGCGGAGATACCGCCAGGTCTCCTTTCTTATTTTTATGCATTACAGTAGGCGGCATATCTAAAAATCCAATTCCACGTTCAAAAGCTCAAATAGGAGATAAACTTTATCTAACCGGAAATCTGGGTGGTGCCCTAATGGGATTTTTTGCTCTTAAAAATAAAATAAAATCTCCTATAACCAAATATCATCTACAGCCCGAAATAAGGTGCGCAGAGGCTCAGAAACTTACCAAGAAATATAGAATAAATTCTATGATCGATATATCAGACGGCTTGCTTATAGATTCCAACCATTTATCGGAGGAAAGCGGCAAACAACTAAATATAAATTTTAAAAATATTCCGTTATGTCCGGAATGCGATAAATTCGCCAAAAAACATTCACTCGACTTAAAAGAATCAACTTTGACATCAGGAGAAGAATTCGAGCTCCTTTTCACATCTCCGGACAATATAAAAGAAAAATTTGTAACCGAAATCGGTACTGTATCCGAAGGAGAAGGAATTTATATCGACGGGAAACTAACACCTCCGAGGGGATACAGTCACTTTTAAAATAGGTATTAGGTTTAAGAGATAACTTTGTTAGCGCGTTAATGCGTAAAAGCTTTAGAATGTAGAAAAAGTGCGGAGTGCTGAGTTTCTTGAGTTTATTGGGTTTTTTGAGTTTATTGAGTTAAAAACAACAAAAGAATCAGTGTTTATCCGTGTAAGTCATTGGCTAATTATGGGTGGGGTTTAGCTGTAAGCTGTAAGCCGTGAGCAGTAAGCTGACAGCAAATTACCTCTGTGTTCTCTGTGTTAAAATTAAAGAAAAAGTCGTGGGTTTGCTTTCAGGCTGAAATCGGAACAAATCCCTTCTTCCAAAAGCTTATTTCCAAGATAACCGACCATTGCTCCGTTATCAACTGTAAATTGCAGTTCCGGAGCTACCCATTCGATATCCAATTTTCCCAATCTTTTCCTTAAAAGTTTATTGGCGGAAACACCACCTGATATTGTAACTTTTTTAATTCCTGTCGATTTAATAGCCCTTCTGAGCTTTAAAATTAAAGATTCAATAGCAACTCTCTGAAAAGAAGCAGCTATATCGGCTATTCGATAGACTTTTTCTGCTTGAGAAAGTTTTCTATACGCGTAGAGAACGCTTGTTTTTAGACCAGAATAAGAAAAATCCAAACCGGTTGGATCTGGTACCGGAAAATCAAAGGCTTTATCATTTCCTTCCCTTGCTAAACGTTCAATAGGAGGCCCTCCCGGATAACCAAGCCCTATGAGTTTAGAAACCTTATCAAAACTTTCACCGCAGGCATCATCGAGAGTAGAACCCAAAACCTCATAATCTCTAAATCCATTTACCTTTACAATAGAAGTGTGTCCGCCGGAAACCAGGAGAGCGAGAAACGGAGTGGAAAATTCTTCCCCGCTAACGAAAGGGGAATAAATATGAGCTTCCAGGTGATTAACTCCCACAAAAGGTATTTCCAGCGAATAAGATAATCCCTTGGCAAAGCTTAATCCTATCAAAAGAGAACACAGGAGACCAGGTCCATATGTTACAGCAATACCGTCTATATCATCCGCCGACAGCTCTTTTTCTTCCAGAACTTCCCTTGTCATCTCAAGAATTCTTTCAGTATGCTCCCGTGAAGCGATTTCAGGTACCACGCCGCCGAATCTTTTATGTATTTCCTGAGAATAGATTTTATTAGTCAAAATCTGACCCTCTTTTACGAGGGCAACAGCTGTTTCGTCACAGGAAGTTTCCAGACCCAGTACAATCACTGCCTGACTCTTATTCTACTCGGGTTAACCTCAATCAGAGGATTTCCTGTAGTAATTGTTGTAAATGAACCCTTTGGAATAGAATCAGGGGAAAGATACTTAATATCGGAAACAAGACTTTTAGGTCCCGTAAGTGTAACCGTACTCGGTTCGAAACTCATACCCTTTACCGAAGTTATACTAACTTCGGTTTTTATCAGTGAGTCTATTTCCACCTGAATGGAATCAGGAAAAAGAATATCGTAATCTTCGATACCCAACAAAAAAGGAAAAGAAATCTCGGCTTTTCCCAGGTCTAATTTATAATTACCCGGAAAATGTTGTGGCAGCCTTATCACCGGAGATACATTCTTCAAAATATTATGCTGTCTCTTTTTCGCTTTAATTCTCATTTCAATCGAATCCGGCATAACGCTTTTTACCACTAAATTTGCGGGTGTCTTTATCCGAAAAGAAAAATCTCTTTCTATTATAATTGTTTCATTGGTTTTTGCCAGCGACCATAGAATAAACGCGATAATCAAAGAAATAAAAAGTATTATAATATTTTTTTTATTACTGAGCAAATCAAATGCCATCGATTACTACCGGAACATCACCTTTTACTATTTTCCCAATCTCAATCCCAAGACCAATATCCTCTTCGCAGACCAAAATCATCCCAATACCCATGTTAAAAACTGAAAACATTTCCTTTTCAGGTATTTTCCCCTTCTTTTGAATAAATCTAAAAAGTTCCGGAACTTTGAAACTCTCAGGGTCTATTTTACATGAAAGACCTTCCGGAAGTATTCGGGAGATATTGCCGTAAAATCCCCCCCCTGTTATATGAGAAATACCCTTAATTTTACTTAAGAAAGGATAGACTTCCTTTAAGTACGACTTATGCGGCACGAGCAATAAATCTCCCAGAACTCCATCCAATTCATCGATGTGATCGTCTAAAGATAACCCCGATTCCTTTATGACCGCTCTTATTAAAGAATAACCGTTGGTATGGAAGCCTGAAGAAGGAAAACCAAAAACCCTGTTCCCCTCTTCAATTTTACTTCCGTCTATAATCTTATCCTGCTCCACTATACCTGTTATTTGAACCGCTAAATCAAAGATATTATCCTCGTAAAGATCCGGCATCTCGGCAGTTTCTCCGCCTATAAGAGAACATTCGTTTTCCTCACAGGCATCAGCCATGCCCTTCACAATATCGATCAGGATTCTATTATCTAACTTACCCGAGGCAAAATAATCGAGAATATACAAAGGTTTAGCACCCATAACTAAAATATCGTCGACACAATGATTGACAATATCATGTCCTAAACCCTCATAATAGCCATGCTCGACTGCCACTAACACTTTGGTACCAACACTATCTATAGATGAAACGAGTACAGGTTTATTATATCCTTCAGGAATTTTATAGGTCGCGCCGAAATGTCCGGGTAAATTCAGAACGTTACTGGTTAATGTTTTCTTTATTAAATTTTTAATTTCCGAAAGGCCTTCATCCGCCTTCCGGATATCTACACCCGCCTCCTTATATAACATTAATGCTTCTTTGCTTCCCCGAGATAACGTTTTGCCTGAGCGTGAGACGGATCCGCGCGGAGAACCTGCTCAAAGTATTTTATCGCCTCTTTATAATTACCATCAAAATAGGCACTCAAACCTTTTGTATAAAGATCCGCTATCTGCTGCTTCGATAGAGAAGGAGTTCTTCTCCTGGCGGGAGCTCTACTGGTAGTTGTGGTTCCGGACGTTGTGCGCGCGGGGGTTCTCCTTGTACTCGCGGTACTCGCGGTCAATCTGTTTCTTAAAGTTCGAATATGCGCCTGCGTGGAAGAAGGATTCTCCTCCAACGCGGCAACCTGTTCCCAGATAGAAATAGCACCCCTTATATCACCGGAATTCTCTTTTGATCTCGCCTGGGTCCTCAAATTACCGATATTCTCAGCAAAGGCATCGGAGACCATCTGCAAACCTTTTTTGGCTTGTTTATTATTGGGATATAAATTAAGAGCTTCTTCAAGTTTTTGTTTCGCCTGATCAAGAAGCCCTCTCTTGTAATAATTTGCCGCTTCTTTTGTTAAATCCATCGACTGTTTAACCACAGGATTTATAACCTTGGACAAACTAATCGCAAAATCCATATCCGTTCCCGCTTTAACTGGTATTTCCGCCGTTTTCATCTTATAACCGGCTGAGAAAACAGTAATCTTATAAACTCCGGGGTCCAACTTTATTATAGCTTTCTGAGTTGCTAAAATATCGAAATTTCTTTCGACTCCTCCTTTTGAAACAATAACCTTACCCGGAATATGCGCTCCGCTTTCCTTATCCTTAAGAGACAGCTTTAATCTGGCAATACGGGTTCCCGTTCTTCTTCCTCCTCCGCTTCCGCCAAACGGACTGAAAGACAAAGCAAGGCTCAGCCATGGAGCATTAACCAGGGAATCCATACCCGCGAAAAAATGTTCTATTTTGTCCAGGCTCAAAGTCCCTTTCCATATACCGGCATCATATCTTATTCCGGCGTTCGCGTCTCTGCCATCGGTTTCAACAAGAAAAGAAACGCCGACCGGAGTCGAGAATTTTATCCCGCCGAAAGCTCCAACCGCGTAATCTTCATGTTTTTCGTCAAAGAAAGCATCTATATTAAGATATTTACTGCGGGGTCCGTAACCCACAAATCTTCCCCTACCAAGACCAAAAGTCATCTCAATATTATCAGTCAGATGTTCAGTGGCGACAAGATAAGCGGAAGCAATTTCCGGAGGTCTGGGCAAATACAACTCATCTGTCAAACCGGTTTCTCCAAGCGGCGACACATAACTCTTGTTGGTTACATCTTCGATACCAATGGTTATTGCGGGGATATACCCGCTCTGCTCCATTATTTGATAAGCCATATCCAGACAAAAGGTTTTCTCTGTATAAATCTTTAAACCCGCGACAAAGCCGGCAATACCGTATTCTATAGATCCGTTTATATCGAGATTGTTTTGAGCTCCGCTAGCCAGAGCGTAACCTCCGTTTAAATTTATGAAAAAACCATCTGAGACATGCGCTGTGGGAAGGTCTATGTATCCCCTCCAACTCTGAGCATAAAAATCGGGTATACCTACAAATAGAAAAACTATTATAATTACACTAAAATATTCTATAATTTTTTTCATGCTTTTAATAATAATACCGATTTACCAACTATTGTCAAGGGTAAATATTCAAAATTTTTACCTTACCATTTAGCCACAAAGTCACCAGGGCACGAAGAAAAACTCTTAGTTCTTGTTTAAAACTTGACCCACAAGACAATTTTTCTCATGTAGAATATATACTAATTGTAGTTTTTCTTAATACAAATTGATTTTTTCGTGTGCTTTGTACTTTTTGTGGTTCAGAAACTTAGGAGGTAGGATGGGATTCTGTATTCTATCTTCCGGATTCTTTGTTTTACGGCATGAAGCCGCCCAGAGTCTCTCTCCCTATTTGCAATTCCGGAATAGCTTTAAGACCGATTTTCATGCTGTAATCCCAGTTATTCCCGAAAGTGTTGACAGCTAAGGTAAGCTCCCAGCAGTGTAAATCCCTCACCAGATTAACACTGGTATTCGTGACTTCACCTCTTTCGAAATCATAATGTGTCCTTAACCTTAATTTCCATTTAGGCGTGGGATTAACTTCTACGCCAAAATCAGCCTGTTGTATTCGATCCGTTCCGGTAAAATTAATAGAATGCCGGAAATATAACCCAAGAGGATTCCCACCGAAACTACTCATATATTTCAAGTCTGTACTAACTCTTTTATCACCAAATTCGCGGGAATCCATGTCATAAGTAGTAAAATAATCCTGGCTCAAAATATTCCCAAACCAGAGCTTACCATATATAGAAACCGGAGAAAATCTATCTTCCTCGTACAGATAATTACTCGAGAAACGCAATGAAGCGAAATCGAATTTCCTATCGACTATCTTACATTGAAACAGATTATCCAGATAAAAATTCAAGGATTTTACGGCTCCAGGCACGGAGAAACCGGAAATACTCGAAATATCGTAACTTCCCGGGTCGGGCGCGTAAGAGAAAGAAACAGCAGGGGTAATCACATGCCTGAATTTAGTTACAGGTGGTATACCAAATAAAGAAAATCCGTATAAATTTGTTTTTATTCTCGCTACTGTTTTCCAGTAGTCGATGAAAACATCCTCATTCTCGTAATAGTCTCCCCGTCCGTTCAGGGCTAAATCTATATTGAAAACAAAAAGATTAAAATTGAAATTCGAATTTCCCGAAAAACCAGTAGCCCAGTGACCGGTTTCATCTCTGTTAAATTTGTAAAAACTCCTGAGGTTAAAAACGCCGGCTTTCAACATGGGAAAAGTCATATTTACATACGGCCATCTTTTACGTAATTGCTCGGTGACCAAATTTTCCCGGTGATCCATAACAATATTCGTCCTGGTACCCAGTATTTCACCGTTCCAATTAAGATTATAATTGATTTCCTTCTGCAGCAGACGTTCAACCTCTCCCGGCTCATAATCAATCAAAAAATCGGGGTCCGATCTTATTTCTGTGTCCACATTCAAATTGATTCCTCCCGGAATTTTGGATTGAGTATTGATTAAAAGAGACCATCTTTCTTCGCCACTTTCTCTTTCTTCAATATAATTACCGCTTAAATCCCCCTGGCTGTAAGGCATCAAATTCCAGCGTAATTGATTAACATCGAATCTCACACCGGTCCTGGTATAGTAATTCATATAAAAACTAATATCGGCATGATCCCCGAGTGTTTGATACCAACCCAGCTTTCTTATATGGTTTCCTCCATAAGAAGAAGTTCCGAACTCGGGACTTAACAAACCGGAAGATCTCTTTTTCTTTATCGACTGAAAGTAAAATGGCACAAAAAAAACAGGAACATCCCGAATCAAAAGGAAAACCGGTTCTGCTACTAAATTATCATCTATATTAATTCGCATTTTTGGTGAATAAAACCAGAAATGAGGCGGGTCCAGCTCGCAGGTCGTATAATAACCGTTTTTTATCCTTAAAACATTACCTTTAAAATATCTAACCTTCTTTCCAAAAAACCATCCTTTTTCAGCCTGCGTTTTAGCGTTAAAGGCATCTCCTATTTCACGATCGACGTCATAAATCATTTTTTCCGCTCTTATATCACTACTCCCGTCATTGAAAACCACATCACCTTTAGCCGTTAGAATTTTCCGATCTAAATTATACAAAATTGTATCCGCGGAAACACTCAATTTGCCGTACTTTGCCTCGGCTTTCCCGAAAATCCGCACAAGATTAGAATCGACATTAAAAAAAATTCTCTCGCCCGAATAGGAAATATTAGACGAAGGAGCCGAATTAGAAAATAATAAAATAAAAATACAATAATTCACGGTAAAAACCAAAAAGAAGAAATCAGCAAGAGATTAAAGATTGCTGACTTCGCAAAGCTTACCCTTGTTAGCATCGTTTATCTTTATCCCGGAAACCGCTCGGTTAAATATTTCATTTCGACCTTCCAAAATCTTTTACCCTTTTAAAAATCTCAGGGAGTCTTCTTAAGTAAACTTCGTTTTTCATTACACTTATTTTCTTATCGGCGGGATATCCGAAAACGGATTCATTTTCCTTAATATTCCTTATAACACCGGATTTAGCAGCAATCTTCGCGTTTTTGCCGACTTTTATGTGATCAGAGATACCGACCTGCCCGGCAACCACAACATTATCCTCCAACTCACAACTACCGGCAATACCCGTCTGAGCCATAACAATCACATTCTTTCCTATTTTGACATTATGTGCTATATGGACAGAATTATCTATCTTTGTCCCATCACCTATAACCGTATCGCCTATAGTCCCTCTATCTATCATGGTGAGAGCTCCTATATCCACATTATTGCCCACTACAACTCCTCCGATATGAGGTATCGATTCAAACCTGTCTCCGACCATATGATAACCGAATCCCTCAGAGCCTATAACGGCGCCGGTATAAATTTTAACATCCCGACCTATCCTGGTCCCGTCTAAAACAACAACATGAGGATAAACTATACCGTTGTCCCCTATTTTTACGTTATTTCCTATATACGAGAAAGGGAATATATTAACTCCATCGCCTAAAGAACAATTATTTCCGATAAAAACATTTTTCCCTATTTGGACATTATTTCCCATCTCGACATGAGAAAATTTTTCCGATTTCGTTAAATATTTCTCGGGAATGTGTACAGAGGGAGGATAAAAACTTTTGAGTACTTTCATCATCGATCCTTTTACGTCTTTCACTTTAATCCAGGACCTCGCAAAACATTCTTGTACGTTTTCAGGAACAATGGCAGCAAGATTCTCCAATCCTGCTAATTCGTTTATTTTTTTTTCTTTGAAAAAAAAAACAAGATCCCCTTTTCGGGCATCTTTTATTTCCGATATGCGATTTACCTCAAAATCGGTATCGCCAATTACTTTACTTTCTAAAAGTTCAGCAATTTCCTTTATTCTCACTTGTATAAATTAGCTATTTGAGGTATAACCTCTTTAGCTATTTTATCCCGGAGATTCTCTTCTACGCCGACATCGACTTCTTCTGTTACCACAGCAATTTCTTTTTCTTTATCCACTATAGAATATTCGAAGAAAATATTTCCGGTCTCGACCCAAACTCTACCGATTATAACAAAATCCACACCCGACATATTAAGAAACTGAACCGCGAGAGAAACATTATCGCTTACTTCCTCTTCATCGTCAATCGACAGGCTGGTCTTAGCGCTGGTCAAATTCTCCGGCAAAATATACTCGAAAGAAGCGCCGAGATCATTCAAAGCCACCAACAGAAGGTTTCTGATTATATTTCCCAATTCTCTGGATTTAGAATCCGCGTCTTCTTCCTTAAACCGAAAAACGTAATATTCCACTTCATCACCTTCTGCTCCCGTCATATATTCTTTATTCAAAGCCTGTAATATCCTATCAGTTATATCATACATCTCATCCGCGTATATAACAACCCCGGTAGAGGCGTCCAGAACAAAAGCAAGCTCCTCTTCCTTGGCGATTTCAGAAACAATCGTATCTATTTCCTGCAGTAAAGGCTGCATCAATTCTTTGTTCAGAACTTCGGCTTTTCCGTCTTTTCGATAAATATCGTTGATAAAGCTTTCAAGCTCGGCTTTTTTTTGCTGCATTTCCTGCAATTTGCGCATCTTTGCTTCCTCGGTCAACATAAAGGACTGTGTTTCCAGGCTTTTCTGGAGTTTCTCAAGTTCCTGCTGACGGCGATTTACTTCTTGTTTCCATTCGTTAACTTTACTCTGAAATTCACTTCTGATTTCTTCCGCTTTATCGTATTTCGACAATATCTCCTGCGAATCGAGGTAACCTATCTTTTGTTCCGCGAAAAGCGAAACAGCAAAAAGGATAAATAAAAATCTAATATTTAATCTCACCTTCATTTTTCCTCCCTTTTCCTGATAACAATATTCCTATATTTATTATAAATTCACTATCGGCGAAATCACCTGAATATCTTCTGTTTTCAAAAATCACGGATAAAGGCAATTCACTGATATTTAGAGCTATTCCGCCTAAAAACCTGTTAGCGCTTACTTCGACTCCGTTACCCATAGAAAACATTCTACTGTAACCCAGTCTTATAAAACCATAATCGAGACCAATCAATCCTTCCCTTCTATCGATAGAAAGTAATAATTTCTTATTATTGAAAAAGGAATAATTGAGACCAAAACGTAACGGAGAATCAAGCTCAAAATCCTCTTTTTCCTCATCTCCGTATTGTTTTTTAATTTCCTGGTAAGGACAATAATAACCCCCAAAGCTCAGCTTTGCTATGTTGAAATTAAAACCAATACCCACCGAATAGCCGCTGAAATAATTTGTAACTGTGTCATAAACATCATAATAATCATCAAAATCTATATACCAGATATCGTCACTTTTGCCGTTATAAAAATTAATATCCATTCCTAAGGAAAAATGCTCGGATTTCCTTGCCAAATATCCTCCAAAACCATATAAACCTCCTTCACGGTTAAAATAATTACGGTAAGTATAATTTTCATCAGAATAAGAAGAATCCGCCTGCAAAAAACAATCATAAAGTGTATTAAAAATTCCTCCTACCGCGATATCTGAAAACAGAGGGATATTAAAGTAAACGGAAGAAAAGCTCCCATCCATATTGGAATAATCATCTGAAAAAAGCCTGAAATTAACAGCCAAACAATCCTGCGTATCGGCGAGAGCGGGATTCACATAAACGTTTCCTTCTAAAGCGGGAGACTGCGAAAAACCATTCCCCCCTATCCATTCACCCGGTAGATTACCCGAAAGATTGGGATTTAACGATATAAGAAAAAGAATATTAAATAATACCGTCATCTCGGAAACTCCACCCAAACAAATTTAATTAAACCGCCTCCTAATTTCTCATAACCGATACCTCCGATTTCGTTAGAAGCCCTTATCTGAACATCCACGACACTATCGTTTCCTACCCGCTGAAAAAGCCTTGCCAAATCGATTCTCATAGAATCATAATCCTCGGTATAACCGGGGTAAAGAATAATTCCTGAATTCTGAGAAGTAGTTTCTACGTTGAAAGAAAAAGCAGTATCTACATCGAAAAACAATTTAGCGCTCGCTATCGAATTTAAACCCTCCGGCAAGGAATCCCTTGGGATAATAATATGAGTTCTGACAGAAATTCCTCTTCCCACAAGAAGTGAATCGGAAAAAAGTGAATCCCGGAACGGATTTTTAACGATAAAAGCGTCCTCCATACACCACACAGAAGAATTCACGAGAGTATCCCCGGACACCGTATCCAATTCAAGCCGTGTCTCTTCCGCGTTAAAAGAATAAAAAGGATCGGCATGAACAGCCAGACCGAAATTGCTTATATTTTCAATTACCGAATAATCCAGCGTAGAAGAACTCCCTATAAATATCCGCGGATTGGAATCGTTTACAGCTTCGATAACAATAGGATCTAAAGTATCTATTAAGTCACCAATACTATCCCACAAGAAAACAGAGTTTTCGCTCCATTCTTCCTTTAATTCATATAAAGTCAGCTCGACAGCGGCAGAATCGGATTGGAGCTGTAGGAAAAGACTATCGAAACTTTCAGGAAGGGAATCAAACTTTAAAATAGAGTAGGAATCAAAATTATCCTTCTCTCCGCAGAACAACAAACTCGAATTTCCTGTAGAAATAACCGATACCTTTGTATAAGTCGAATCGATATTTAAAATTTTGCTGAAAACGGGAACAGGTTCGACAGTTAATTCTTTTGTGGGCTCACATCCAATCGCAGCCGCGAAAATGACAACAATTATTAAAATTTCAATTAAAAGATTCTTTTTCAAAACGTAGTACCTATCTGGAAATGAGGTTTCCACTCTCTTCTACCTTCAAATTCATTCAAATTATATCCAAAGTCCATTCCAAGAATACCAAGCATGGGTATCTCCACTCTAAAACCTACTCCAACTCCATAATAAAGATCCAGAAGATTAGCCTCTTTTAAATCTTCAAAACAATTCCCCGCGTCCAAAAATATCATTCCGTATCCCTGATCACCAAAATTTAACCTTAGTTCAAAATTATTAAGAAGGGCAAATTTGCCCCCAACAAATCTCCTCGAGTGAACAGGTATAATAGTTTCATCGTCATAACCGCGCAAGCCCCAGCTTCCCGCGCCTCCGAGTAAAAATTTCTCGAGTACGGGAACTTCCGTTCCGCCTCTGGCGTGAACGTATCCCACTTTAGTTCTATTCATAATAACAAAATCTTCTGCCAGAACAGACTGAAACTTTCTGACTTCAAAGTCCAATTTATGATACTTTCTATCCCCACCTAAAAGACCGCCCGCGTATTTTGCTCCGAGAGAATAATAGCTTCCGACTCTGGGCGCTATTTTAGAATCCCTGGAATCATAAACAAGATTTCCAAATATTGAACTTTCCCAGTTAAGTCCGGTATTCAAATCAGCGTACTCTCCCTGCGCCGTCACATCCTCTCTTTCCAATCTGTAGGTAAAATAAGATGTAAGGTTCCTTTCTTTATTCAATATCCTTCCCGCGGAAATCGTACCACCGGTTTCTTTCACAGTGTAATAAGTTCTCTGATAATGCGTGCTATAAAGACTTAATCCGGAGGAAGTCGGAGTATCAAACAGCCAAGGCTGGTGCCAGGATAAAGAAATATTCTGAATAGATCGCTCCGAAGTGGATGTAATACTCTTCTCAAAAGAAAAACTAACAGTTTGTCCGGTTCCGAACATATTCGGCATGGCTAAATTAATTCCACCCGTAAAATTGTAAGTCGCGGAATAGGCTATAGAGCCTCCGATCTGCCCCGTATATTTTTCCACAACTTCCAGAAAGAGATCTATAGAATCAGGAGACGGGAAATTCATATCGATTTTCATATCGGAAAAATAACCAAGCCTGAAAATATTCCTGTAACTGTGCATTATCCTGTCTCTCCTGAAAAGTTCTCCGGGATAAATTACTGTATTTCGCCTGATTACTTTATCATAAGTTTTATTATTACCTGTTATGTTAACAAACCTGACATAAACAGGGTCCCCCTTATTAACGTAAAGGTCTACTTCAACTATCGAATCGTTTACTATGTTATAATCGGGAACAATCGAGGCGTGAAGATAACCGTAATTCGAATAAAATATTGAAAGGTCTTCTATTGTTTTCTGAATCTTCTCTTCGTTAAATAATTCTCCCTTTTTCCATTTCAGCCTGCTTGATATAAAACCGAGATCTTCGGTCCCTTCAAGATACGTATCGCCAAAGTAATAAAGCTGTCCTTCATTTACAACATAATTTATTACAGCGGCATTATCCTTATAATCCACATAAAAAGAATCAACAGCGGCGCTCAAATATCCATGCTTTCTGTATAATGCTTCTATTTTCGGTATATCGGTTTCCAACGAATCTAATTTCAAGCTATTATTTCTCCAGAAAAGATACCACGTTTTAGTCTTGTTTGAAAGAACTGTAGAAAGGGTGTGATCCGAAAGCCCCTCATTGCCGACAAAATTAATCTTTTTAACTTTATACTGTGCTCCTTCGTCGATTATAAATTTAACACTAACTCCGTCTTCGTCTTCTTCACTTTCAATAGAAATTTCGGTTCCGGAAAAGCCCTTTTCCTCGTATAAATCTAGTATTTTTTCCTTTATTCTAAACAATTTGTATTCCGAAAGTATCGCCGGAGGAGATAAATCCACCAGAGAAGAAATATCCCCATCGCTCAATTTCTCATTCCCTTCAAATTCCAATGATTTAAGGCGGGGGTTCTCTTTTACCTGGATTATCACCCTGATTCCACTACCTTTTCTTCTGGCATTCAGTTCTATATCGGAAAAGAAACCGGTTCTATAAAGACTTTCTATAGCGTTTATACCCATCTCCCGGGTCAAAACCTCCCCAATTCTAAAACCGGAAGAAAGAACCACAAGAGAAGTATCTATTTCTTCGAGTCCTTCCGCTTCAACATCCACTATTATTTCTCCGTAAGGAAAAGCGAATAAAAGAATTAATCCTAACATAACGAGCCAACAATAATGTTTTTCATTATAAAGTCAAGGGGAATTAATACAAGAACCACTTATATTTTTTCCTTAATACGCGCCTTTACCAAATACTATTGTGTGAGGCGATTGACTCAGGACATGCAAATCCAAACAAAGACTTCTATTTTCCGCGTAATAAATATCAAGAAAACAGGACTGGGCAAAGCTCAATCTCGCCCTTCCAAAAACCTGCCATACTCCCGTAAGACCCTGTTCCACTGAAAGCCGATGCTTATGCCACTTTGAATATTGTTTAACTTCATATACCATAGGGGGTCTGGGACCGACTAATGAAAGCTCTCCCTTTAATATATTGAAGAACTGCGGCACCTCATCGACACTTGTTTTTCTCAACAATTTACCCCATGAAGTCACTCTTGAATCGTTGGTTAATTTAAATTTGTATTCCTTATTGCCATTTATACATTCTTTAACAAATTTCTTATGAAGCTCATCGTCAGAAGACTCCTCCATCGAGCGGAATTTAAACATCTTGAAAATTTCTCCTTTCTTACCCACTCTATCACTTACATATAACACAGAACCTTTAGAAGTCAATTTAATACCAACCGCCGCTATAAACATAAAAGGAGAAAAAACAATTAATAAAATAATCGAACCCAAAACATCAATTACTTTCTTCGGAGCCAGGTAAATTTTCGAGCGATCGCTCCATCTAAAATAAACAAGAGGCACCTCATCAAGATAAGCCCAATAATCAACACCGTCGATACCTCGTAAAATCGGAGCAAAAAGAAATACCGAAACTTTATTCTTAAAATAAAAAAGATTATCCATTAAATCCTGCCAATCTTCCGTAAATGTAGAAATAATAACCGGGAAGCCCATTTCAACATACTTATCTATTTCTTCTTTACTATCCGAAATCCCCTTTATTACAAGTGCTGAAACCGTATGATACCTAATCCATTTTTCTATATCTTCACAATTACCTTCCGGCGCGAAAATTACAATTTCCTTTTTGGGCAATATTAAAGAAAAAACAGGTATAAGTATAATTCTTGAAAAATACATAAAAAAGGAAAAAATACCAAAAAGGACAAACAGAGAAAATTCATTCTGGGTATTAAGTGAAGATGAAGCCAGCATCCACAGCAGATAGAAAATAAATATATACGCGATTCCTTTTGTTGTTCTGTATATGTATCTGAACCGATTTAGAAAAACAAGATAATTATATAAATCAAGATACGCGAATATACCAACAACAATTAAGGCAAAAACAACCATCTCCAGATAAACATTTTCTACAAATCCGATTATTCCTTCCGGAATAATCTGATATGTCAAAATAATAGAAATTGCCGCAAACACTATATCAAAAAACAAAAGCAGAAACTGCTGTTTCTTCCAGATTATATTAACCTCCCTTTTATTATTTATAAGAGTAGACGAAAAAACCTCTATATAGTTCCATTCGGAATACATCAAATTAAATAAAAACAAACAAAACTCCAAATAGCTTTCACTGTTTTCAACTTAAAATAAAAACATTATAGCCAAGATATCATCTATTTTGCAACCTGAAAAACAGTCTGAGGGATCGCACATCTCTCGTTAGATAATCTGTCGGATATTTTTCGCAACAACTTGACAGTTTTAATTCAATTTTATATAATAGACCAATGAATAAATTAAATATTGATTTTAACGGAAAACTTAGAAACAATCGCGTAAGAATAATTCGAACAAAATACAAATATACCATTATTCTAATATCCATTCTAATTATATTTTTCTCTTATGGATTACCGCTTTACGGCGATGGAGAAGAGTTCCCTTTTGGAATAAATAACTCCGTTTACAAGGAATTTTTTGAAAATAGCGATGAAGGCATTAAATACAGAGAAAAATACAAACAATCAATGGATATGGCTGTGGAGCTTGGCGTCAAATGGTGGAGACCACTCTACCTATTCGAATGGAAAAATGTTCAACCTTATGATAGTACCCAATGGAATTTCAACAATTTAGATTCTATCGTAAAATGGAGTGGCGAAAGAGAGTTGAATATCTTACCTGTATTGATTACCCTATCTATTACTCCTTATTGGGCAAGAAACAAAAAAATCTCTTACAAATATTATGGCAAATTCTACCCCCCCGATAGCAACTATTGGGATGAATATGAAACCTTTATAAAAAAACTTATTGAAAGATATGACGGGGATGGAATAGGAGATATGCCCGGTTTACTAATACCAATCAAATACTGGGAATTTGCAAATGAACCATATGGTAAATGTTTCCTAGGAACCCCTGAGCAATTTATTGATTTATTTAAAAGAACTTGTAAGGCAATAAAAGAAGCGGATACTGAAGCAAAGATAGTCGGACCATGCTTGACCAGTGATCAAGATACCCTTCAATGGAGATACTTTGACATTGCCACAAATGAAGAAAAATATATAAACTTAGGAACCTGGGAAGAAGCAGA
The DNA here is from genome assembly GCA_964631335.1 of uncultured bacterium. Taxonomy (GTDB): domain Bacteria; phylum Hydrothermota; class UBA3072; order UBA3072; family UBA3072; genus JAFGHJ01. The sequence continues at coordinate 3,572 of CAZVXD010000013.1, read as the reverse complement.
AAAACTTTTTCTCGATAGCATAGGAATAGTAAATATAGACGTAATCTCTCACCATATTTACAGTAATAAAGATAAAACTCTCAAAACTATAGATACACTAAGATCCTTTTTAGAAAATTTGGGGAACGAATGGAGGAATAAGCCGATATGGATTACCGAGATGGGAGCCTGGAATGCTCATAAATGGGACTACAAGACATACTCTCCTGTAGGAGCTACCCGCCGGGATATTAGTTACTCTGCAAAACAAGATTCGGTTTTTGCTTGCTCAATAAGCGTCTATAACCACAAGAATGGAAAAGGATGGATTACGATAACAGATACTCTTCTAAGTCCTGGCGATACTTTTCTTCTTTGTGATTTATCTAAACCATTAAGTTATAATCCATATAGCACCAATTATACGGAAATATACGAGTTAGATACAATAATTTACAGAGGTGGGGATATTATTAAGGATGTCGGAGATACGGTTCTAAAAATAGGAGATAAATTAAAAATATATCATCACTGGATTGAATCGGATACCTTTTATACGCAACGTCAAAAAGAATATTACAGAAAAATTTTACAAGAACTGAACCCAGAGGAAGATAAATTTTTCTTCTTTACAATTGATAATTTTATTCATAAAAATCCATACCCACCCTTGTTAAGATTCAACAAAGAGGAAAAAACTTACATTCCCATATTTTCAAAAAACATTGGAGAATCCGAATTCTCAATTATAGATACTTCAAATAAACCCTATCCCGCATACAACACTATAGAAGAATATATAAAAAATAATTATTACTATCCATAACCACTCGTTTGCGTGTAAGTTCTTGCAAAAAGTTACTTATTATGAAAACCACATTTAAATTAGAGTAAATAGATACCAAAACATAAGAGATTTCTCTTGCGTTTTTTTTCAACGGATATATAATCTTTACAAATGAAAAATTTTAGAAAATTACATGTATTGTTCGTAGCTGAAGACAATCAAGTTCCCAGGGATACCAGGGTTTTCCAGGAAGCTAAAGCTTTAGCGGAAAAAGGATTAGAAATATCCATTATTTGCCCCAATTTAAACAGAGAAAACAAACATCACAAAAAACTAGATAATATTGAAGTATTCCAATACACTTGTCTTTTTGAAGGAAAATCATTTACCGGTATAATAGTAGAATATTTAATTGCTATTTTCTTAATACTATTCAATGCTATAAGAATATATCTCAGAAAACCTTTTCATATAGTACATTTAGCAAATCCACCTGATTTCTTAATTCTTCTCTTCTTACCTTTTAAGCTTTTAGGAATTAAGATAATATTCGACCATCACGATTTGTCTCCTGAATTGTTCGCTCAGAAATTTCAAAAAGATAATTTATTTTACAAATTATTGCTTTTATTTGAAAAAATATCTTATAAACTAGCTAATATCATTATTACAACAAATAATTCTATTAAAAAAACCTGCACGCAAAGAAATAAAGTATGCGGCGAGAAAATCTTTGTAGTAAGAAATGGACCCGATCTAAACGAAATAGATTTAAGCAATACTAAAGAAAATTTTAAAGAAAAAAGGAATTATCTCATTGGATATATAGGAAAAATAGATAAACAAGATTCACTGGAAAAGCTTATAGGTTCAATAGATTACATGGTCAATGAAAAAAAATTTAGGAACTTTAAAGTATTAATCATCGGAGATGGAACGGATAGAAAAAGAATAGAAAATATTGTAAAAGAAAGAGCCTTAAAAGAATACTTCATATTTTATGGCCCTGCTTATAATAGAAAAAAAATATTTTCTTTGCTATCAAAAATAGATATTGGAGTAGAACCAAGCAAAGAAACGGAAAAATTCACCAAATCAACATCAACAAAAGTTATGGAATATATGGCTGTTGGAAAACCCATAGTTCAATATAACACAATAGAAGGTAAACTAACAGCTGGAGATGCCTCCTTATTTATACAAAAAAATAATGAAAGAGCTTTTGGCGATGCGATGATTCAACTTTTGAAGAATACAGAGAAAAGAAAAAAAATGGGCACATACGGAAAAAATAGAGTAAAAGAATTATTGCAATGGGATATTCAAAAAAGAGAACTCTTAAGAGTGTATTTAAAGCATTTACTCAAATAAAATTTAAACTTATGATTATTCAAACACAAATATCTTATATAAGCTCTTTAACAAATAAGAAAATTTTTTTGAAAAAATAACTAAAATATGTCCCAATCAGAATTAAAAATAAAAAAACCCTCCGATAAAAAGATTTCAAACAATTTAACTAAATCTAAAATATTATTGATTTCAAATATGTATCCATATAAAAATCAACAACTCTCTTCTATCTTCATTAAAAACATCGTAAAATCCCTTCGGGAAAACGGGTTTACAATTTTACTTGCTGTAAAAAAGGGAAATAGCAATAACCTCATTATAAAACTTTGTCAATACACTAAATTCTTCCTTGTTAGTATATTAAAAGGCTTGTTTTTTAATTACAATGCAATTTATGTTCACTATATAGCACACAGCGCAATCCCGGTTTTAATTATAAAACTCTTTAGAAAAAAAGTTAAAATTGTTTCCCATACCCATGGAGGAGATATTCTCGAACAGCCTAAAATATTTGGACCTATTACTTACAAAACTTTAAGTACCTCGAACATCATAATCTCACCCTCTTACTATTTTAAAGATGTACTAATAAATAAATATAAAATAGAACCAGAAACAATTAAAATATTTCCCTCTGGCGGAATAGATACGAATTTATTTAAACCTAAAAAAGTAAATCGGAAAAAAATATTAGAAAATTACAACAATCAAATCACCCTTGGTTTCGTTTCAAGAATCGACAAAGGAAAAGGGTGGGAAACTTTTCTCCTGGCAATAAAAAGATTAAAAAAAGAGTTAAAACAACCAATATTAGGGGTAATAATCGGAGAAGGGAAAGAAGTTAATTCTATGCAAAGACTTATAAAGAAATTACAATTAGATAATGCCGTGCAATACCTTGGAGGTAAAAGCCACAACAATCTTTCTACTTTTTATAATTGCTTTGATATTTTTATATTTCCGACCCAAAAACCGGAAAGTCTCGGTCTGGTTGGTCTTGAAGCCATGTCTTGCGGTATTCCGATTATTGGTAGTGATATCGGCGGTTTAACTACATATATCAAAAATGGAATAAATGGATATACTTTTACTCCGTACTTAATTGAAAACCTTTGTGAAAAGATAAACAGTTATTTATCAATTAACAAAAAGAAAAAGGATAAAATGAAAAAAGCCGCAAGAAAAACTGCTTTAAAATATGACAGAAGTACAGTATCTTTAGACTTAATTCAAATTTTTGAAAGACTATAACCTTATTAAAATAAAAAAATAAATAAAGTCTTAATATTTAACTAATAAATTAAAATAATGAAAAAAGATAAAAATAAATAATAATCAAGGGCTAATTTTTAAGTAATAATAAACGTCTTGCGAATTTTCAAGGTTAAGTGTTATATCTTCTGTAAAAGTTAAAAAAGGAAGTTGAAAGGGCCACTAATTACCTTATAATAAA
>CAZVXD010000012.1:0-31502 GCA_964631335.1 uncultured bacterium | reverse complement strand
GCTTATCGCAGCCAGCCACGTCCTTCATCGCCTACTTCTGCCAAGGCATCCACCACATGCTCTTAACACTTGTCCAAAAGTCTATACCTATTATTTATTCAATTATCAAAGAACGAGTCTCATTATTAATCTCTTTAACGATTTTGTCAAGGGGTTTTTTAATTTTTCGCAATAAAATATGCAACAAAAAACCCATCCGTTAAATATTTCAACAGTTAACTTTATAAAAAAATATTTAAATCTCTTATTACTACGTATTCTATATTAATATAAAGGTAATTTTTGTTTTGTCAAGAGCTCTGGATACCCTTTTAATCATAGATTATGCGTATCGTTTAGATAGTTGATTTTAAAACAGGCAAATAGTATTGCGTGTCTTTTGATCAGTTATATTATTAAATAGAAAGGAGTAAAGAACTTGTGCTAGAACTCGAAATGCAGAGTTTCGCTGATAAGATTTTTGAGTTTATAGCGTAATACAGATAGAGAAAAATAGCGTTTAGCTATTCTGTAATTTTGCTTTGTCATTTTCTCTCGTTTATCGGCATTGACAAGAATTTTCCTTGTTCTCCTGAGCGCTTCATCGTCGACATAGCCATCGAGGGCTATAACGTCAAAGCCTCTAGGTTCTATATCCAAAACGTAAATCGTATATTTGTTTACAACAATCGGTTTATGATAGTATATTGCTTCCAGGAAAGCATTGCCGAACCCTTCATAAGTAGAAGGATAAGTCACCAGGTCGGCATGAGGATAGATATCCCATATAGTATATACTTTTTCTCCTTTGCCATTAGTTTCCCTGCTTTCTCCGATACGTTTCGATATAAAGAGAGTATCAACATCCAGCATTTGAGAATAATCTCTTAATCTTTGTTCATATTCGAATCCCTCGTCACCGGAAGCATGTGAAATCACTAATTTTGCTTTCATGCCCAAGCGCTTTGTAAGTTCTATCGCGTGCTCTATTCCCTTCCTGGGCACAACTCTTGTTGGCTGCAAAACAAGTAATTCATCATCCGTAAACCCGAAAGATTCTCGAACATCGGAGGCATATTCATCCGGTGGCGGTGGAGGGTTTCCGAAATCCAGAACATTTGGGATTATCGTGCTGGAAATACCGGTTCTGAGGCTTAATTCTGAATCAGCGTTCGAATTTATAACTACATGATTAACAGAAGGCAGTACGGGAGGAAAGGCCATTCGCAAATATTCTTCAACAGCGTTTACCAGCAACCTTTTTCTCTCCCAGTAAAAGTCATGATGGTGAGCAATTGTAGGCATTTTTGTCTCCGATATATATTCGGTTAGAGCTATTGCCAGCGGAATATTAAGGGGTATAGTTAAACAGTTTTCAGCTATAATCAAATCTATTTGAAATTTATTGACAAAGTTAACAATTTCGTTCTTGAGCCTCTTTTTTGTTTCATGTATATTCCTGGTTACTGAACTCTTGCGAGTATCTGTACCAAAACATTCATTATATATCTCTAAAATATTTGGATGTTTAAAATGAGCTTCTTTCACCAAAAAGGACTTTTCCTCGGGACGGTCCAGTTCGCCAGCGAAGTAAAAACATTGAAACCCTTCTTCTTCAAGAATTTTTGCCCATTTCTCGGTTTCTAATGAAACCCCGTCAAGTCCGGAAAACCTGGTTGAAATGAATCCTATCTTTCCTCTCATAAAATTTTACAAAATATAGTCTTTCTCCGAGATGTCAACAGGACTTAGTCGAAAAAGTTTTAATAAATGCATTTTTTGATAGCCCATAGAATCTAAAAAATCTCCTGAATATTCAATTCTATTTCTTTTTTTGTCTATTATTGCTACTATCCTTTTATTTTGTATTCTATATCTTTTATATTGCCGTCTTTATTTAATGTAATTATGAAAAAACTCCTTTTTCCGGAAAGGTTTATGAGATTGACAACCCATTTCTTTCCGTCCATAGGCTCTACGTCATCGACCCGCGTCCCGACAAAATACAGAAGAGTTAACGCTTTACCAAAATCTGTTACTGTTTTTTCGTTATCCGGTTTTATCTCCCTATTGTTAAATAGCTCCATTCCCATATCGAGAGTTGTATCGGCGTCGAGGCTGTTTAAAAAGTAAACTTTTGTGATATCGTTGCTAACAACAGCGTTCATGATATGGATGCCTCCTGAAGAAGTTTTGTCTTTTGTTTCTTTACTCCTTACGATTCGAAAATATCTCCATCCGGAAAAGCATTTTCTTAATACAGTTGCTCCGAATTCTCTTGCTTCTATCGTTCCATCTTCTGTTTCAAGCTCTATTCCTTTTTCCCCCAATTTTTCCAATACAACCTTTTTCATTTTGCCTATATCCGGTAGCGGTTCTCTTTTTTGTTCAATCTGTTGTTTATCCTTTTTCTTTTCAGGAAGAAGACTCAATTTATAACCATCCGGCACCTTAAAAAGGCTTGATTTTACCACTTCCTGTTCTTTGATATTGCTCAATTCAACATCCTTACTGGGGTTTACTTCTGTCACTATTTTAAGCGGCCAATTTAGCGAATCGGAAACCCATGCGGTCAGCAATTGTTTTCTATCATTAAAGACCTCTATTTTCTTGCATTCGTACCCATTAATAATTTCTGATCCTATTGTATCTGAAGAACCTTTTTTAAACAGATAATTTAAATTTTCAAAAGGATTGTTGGATAGACTTTTATCGCTCGTATTTAAGTATTCCTGCGCAATTTTCTGGGAATGCACAATAACTTTCTGCTTCCCGCTTTCACGATCGACTAATATGCTGAGTTCTTCCTTCCCCTCTTTTATATCCATTCTGTATTCATTCTCTTTAACAAATATTTCCCCCTCAATCCGACGATTGTTAACATTTTGAACCATATTGGCTGAAAACGTCAATTTAGTGGTATCCTTAAAACATCCACATACTATAATAAAAGCTATTACCGTAAAAAACCTTGTCATAAAATGTTTTCTCATATCTCTTTCCTCCCTTCTTTTCTCGAAAACCACTACTCATTAAAGCTAACATCTTCCTTGTGCTAGCAATCTTTTTACGTTCAATTCTTGCTTATATGCTTAATACAAAAAAATCTCAAATCATTTTCTGACACGCTCAAATCTCCTTGTTTTCTATTGATAATAAAATACTTTACTGTATTGTCAAGTACAGCGATACCGGGTAACTAAAGAAAACAATTTTTTTCTGCTGTTTTGCTAACTGTTTTCTAAACATTATTATCTCCTTGCAATTACTGAAAATAATTTTATATTTAATTCTATGTTTGAAAAATTAAGCGAAAGGATCAGAAGTATAGCAAAAAATCTAAGCGGCAAGGGGAGGCTTTCAGCTTCTCAGGTTAAAGACAGTATGCGGGACATAAGAAGAGCGTTACTGGAGGCAGATGTAAATTTACAGGCAGCGACAGATTTCGTAACTGAAGTTGAGAATGAAGCAGTGAGGCGAAAAATATACGATAGTTTTACCCCCGCCGAAATGATCGTTCAGATCGTAGGAGAAAAACTGATAAGCTTAATCGGTAAAGCGGAACCCCTTGTTTTGGATAAACAGCCCAGTTCGATTTTACTCGTGGGTTTGCAGGGATCAGGAAAAACAACAACTGCTATAAAACTCGGACATTTTCTAAAAAGCAAAGGACGCAATCCCTTCCTCATACCTGCGGATGTTAAAAGACCCGCTGCTTACGAACAATTGCGAGATATGGCTGAAAGGGAAGAGCTTCCTTATTTTGCAGATAGATTTGACAATGAAGTAAAACTCTGCAAACAGGCTTTGACTCGATCGGTACTCAAAAGATATGATGTTCTTATATTCGATACAGCCGGCAGATTGCATATCGACATAGAAATGATAAAACAGATTAAACAAATAAAAGAAACCGTTAGTCCTTCTGAAATACTCCTTGTCGCGGATTCAATGACGGGGCAAGATGCTGTAAATATTGCGAAAGAATTTGATGAAGCCCTTGGAATAACCGGTATTATTCTCACCAAAATGGATGGAGACGCGCGGGGCGGAGCTGCTCTTTCCATGAGAAAAATTACTGGTAGACCTATAAAATTTATAGGGATAGGAGAAAAGCCGGATGCTCTTGAAATTTTACATCCGGAACGATTAGCAACACGCATACTTGGTATGGGCGATTTAAAAACTCTTCAGGAAAAAGCAGAAAAAGCTATTGAAAAAGAAACCGCGGTCAAGTTCCAGAAAAAACTACAAGAAGGGAAAATTGATTTAGAAGATTTTCTCGGGCAAATCAAACAATTAAAAAGAATGGGACCTCTGGATTCTCTTCTCGATATGTTCCCGGGAGGGAAGGGTTTAAAAAAAATGATGGATGAAAAACAGATGATAAGAACCGAGGCTATTATTCAATCGATGACACCAAAAGAGCGAAAGGACCCTTCAATACTGGATTCATCCAGAAAAAAACGAATCGCTAACGGAAGCGGAACTTCCGTTCAAGATATAAACCGTCTCTTAAAGGAATTCAAAATGGCTCAAAAACTACTTAAACAAATGAAAGGAAGAGGAGGGCCATCCTCTCTTTCTTCTTTCTTCAGGTAACTCTTTATTATGAATATATTTGTTTTGATTTGCTGTTATCTGGTTATGCTGATAGGGCTTGCCGGTTGTATATTACCTATGTTGCCGGGTACACCGCTGGTTTTTATAGGAGTTTACGTGTATGCGTGGCTTACCGACTTTACAATCATCTCCAGAAATCTGATTATTATTTTCTTGATATTAACCGTTATTTCGGTAGTCCTCGAATATATCGCAAGCTCCATAGGCTCTAAAAAATTCGGAGCCTCGAAACTGGGATTTATAGGTGCTTTCCTGGGAGCCGTCATAGGCGTTTTTTTCGCCCCATGGGGAATAGTTTTGGGTCCTCTTTTAGGAGCTTTGATCGGAGAACTTATAACCGGAAAGAACATAAAAAAAGCATTACGCTCGGGTACCGGAGCTGTTATAGGTTTTTTCGGAGGCACTTTTCTGAAGATTGTTATATCTTTTGTGATGATCGCCTTTTTTACGATCAGATTATTACAGAGTTGATTTTTTCTTTTTTAATATAATTCTTTATAAAGAAGCATCCGGGCTTATAGGTTTTCCGTCGGAAATGCTTCTAACATAACGGGAATTTACGAAGTCCACCCATTTTTTGCCGGCAAGATACCTGGCTAAAGCTTCTTCCGGATTCTCCGAAAACATAGACAGAAACTTTAAATAAGAAAAACCCAGTAGGAGATTGTCTTCGACTTCATATAAATTATAATCCATCTCGCTTAATTTTTGCTCTTCCTCTACAGTTAATCCGACTGAACCTGAATACAGAAGAACTTCTCCGATGTAAGTCGCCGTTCCGGTCATCACTTGTGTAAGCCCTTTCGCGTTAACCTTACTCGTGGCACTTGGAATAAAATCGCTTTCTGCTTGAATCCAGCGAACAACAACCCCCCATCTCATCCAGAATCTGACGGAATAATCGTAAGCCCTTTTTATTGTTTCGCTATCGCCCCTTACTCCGCTTGACCGGGCATACAACAGAGCTTCTTGACGTAACTGTTCGTATTCTTTATGCCACCTGATATTGGATATCTGAGATATAAAAGGATATGGTAACAAAAGGAACATAAAGATTATCAACGTCAATATTGAACGATAACTCTTACTCTTTCTATTAGTAAAAATCATCTTATTATAATTTACTCACTTTTTTTGATTTCGCAAGGTTCAATCAGCTCTTTTATATCTATAAATAGCAAACGCCGTGCTATCTTAATGTACCACGGCGTTTATTCTTAAACTGCTTAAACTAAATAATAAGGAGGTAAAAAATATTTATTCGAAGTCGCTTAAACCTTGCGCCTCCTCTTGTTTATATTTTCTTAATGCTTCAATCTCTTCTTTTAGCTCTTGAAAGGATTGGGAAGCTCTAAAACGGGTATATAGATTCTCGTTCTCGCCAGAGGACAACTGCTTTAAAAGCTCTTCTCTGGCTTTTCCGATAGGAAGTTCCATTAAAACAAAAGCTCTGAAACCCTTACCTTCCTCTTTTACTTTGGTTTTATTTTCCCTCGAACCTACAAGTGTTTGGTCTACAACATTTTTCGAAACCTGGGTAAACTGGGTAAGAAGTTCACCTTCTTCTACTCCCCCAACTTCTTCATCGAATTTTTTTATCAAACCCATAATATGAGATTCAAGATTCTCTGCTATATCGAGCCTTGCTCCCTGTTTAGCTTTATCTATTGCTAATTGTAAATCCTGTGAGGTGGCTGTGGCTTTTCCGTACAGGTAATTCGCATCCGTTGGTGGATTAAGATACCAATCAGGTATCTCAATATCACCCACTTTTGTTATTCCTCTGGAAGCACAACCAAGAATCACTAGAGTAAAAATTAATGAGAGTAATATTAATCGTTTCATACTACCTCCTTTTTTAGTTTATTTAGTATAAAATAAAAAAAAGAAAAGTCAATAGAGTAAAATGAGTATCTAAAGAACATGGTATTGACAAAAAGCACATTTGTTCTATTATATCACAAAAAAGGAGATATTTGATGGGTAAAAAATGTTTTGTGTGTGGAAAGACTACCACTTTTGGTAATAAAGTCAGCCACTCTAAAAGAAAAACAAGAAAAAAACAAAAACCAAATTTACATAATATAAAAGTGCAAATTGACGATAAAATTAAGAAGGTTTATGTTTGCTCAAAATGTTTGAAAGCGAATAAAATAAAAAAGGTTATATAAATCAAACAAGATGAAAGAAGTTTACCTAATAATCTATTCTATGGTTATTGGCATCAAGAGATAGAATATTTCCTTATCTTCTCCTTCTATTATAATTGGTTTATTCTTATCTTCAAAGCTTAAGTTCACGTTTTTAGATTTAATTTTCCTTAAAAAATCAATCAAGTAATTAGAAGATAAGGCTATATTTATTTCTTTTCCTTTATAAGTCCCTTCTAATTCCTCTCTACTTTCTCCTATTTCAGAAAATACTTCTACATTTAAAGTTTCACCTAAATTCAAATTTACGGTTTTAGGTCTATCATTAGAAAAGACTGAAACTCTTTTTAGAGAGTTAAGAAATGTTCCCCTGTTTAAGGTAAGCATATTATCGCTTTTCTCCGAAATAACGGCCTTATAATTAGGGAAGTCAACCTTTATAAGGTTAGAGACAAGGTTAAATTGTTCCCCTAAAAAATAAATTCTGCTTTCATCTACTCCTATTTTCATTTTTTTCGTGTTAAAAGTAGAAAGCTGTTTTAAAATTTTAGGTGGAACAACTACTTTAAAAGACTTTCCGCCAAGATTAACTGTAATATCTTTATATCCGAGGCTAAAACTATCGGTAGCCACTAATTTAAGATTTTGATCCTCGTATTCCCACAACATTCCGCTCATTTTTCTTTTTGAAGAATCTTCTGGTACTATAAAAACGAGTTTATCTATTATTTCTTCTAATTCTTCTACATTTACTTCGTAAGTTTCCTCTTCATTTATCAAAGGTTTAGAAGGAAAATCTTCTTCTTCCATTAAAGGCAAGTAAAAATAACCCTGATCGTATTCGATTTTTATTCTACTTTCTTCTTTTCTGAAAATTGTTTCTCCTTTTATTTCTCCCATTACTGAAAACAATGTTTTTGCCGGGATTATAATTACTCCGGGTTGTTCTGTTTTACACAAATTCGTACTATACAATAAGGAAGTATCCAAATCGGTAGCAAAAATATTTAGTTTTTCTTTTTCTACTTCTATTTTTACATTAGATAATACAGGAAAAGTTGTATGGACGGGTACAATTTGAATTATCGATTTAAATTCCTTTACAAAATCTTCTGCGTTTATAGAAAAAAGCATTATTCCTCCTTCTTAACAGTTATTAATAGTTATATTTTTATATAGTAGTTCTTGTAGGCGCTGTGGATAAGTTGATATTTTCATAAACCCTTTTAAATTGTTCGTTTTAATAATAAAGTTTTACAAACTTTATGTGGATAACATGTTTATAAAATTTATTCATTTTCTTATATCTCGGTAAGTTTACTTTTTATTGTTTCTATTTCCCCTTTTATCCTCTTGTTTTTCCTGGTTAGATTTTCAATTTTGTTGAAAGAATGTAGAATAGTGGAATGATCTCTTTTCCCGAAATTGTTTCCTATTTCTTTTAAAGAAAGATTTGTTAAATTTCTGGCAAGATAAATAGCTATCTGTCTTGCTTGAGCGACGCTTTTTGATCTTTTGTCTCCTTTTATTTCTTCGGAATCGATGTTGTAAAACTCGGAAACAATTTTAATGATTCTTTCGAGAGTAATTCTTTTCTCTTTCTCTTTTATAAAATCTATTAATATTCTTTTGGCGAGTTCCACATTTATATCTGTTTTATAAATGGAAGAGTGCGCCAGTAATTTTATTAAACAACCCTCTAATTCTCTGATATTAGATTTGATATTGGAAGCTATATAATTTACCACACTATCGCTAATTTGTATATTGTCACTTTGAATTTTAGAACGAAGGATAGCCAGTCTTGTTTCGAAATCGGGAGGTTGGAGATCTACCATTAAACCCCAGTGAAAACGGGAAATCACTCTATCTTCGAGTCCGGAAATTTCTTTAGGAGGCCTATCAGAGGTTATTACAATCTGTTTTTTTGCTTCAAATAAAGCATTAAAGGTGTGAAAAAATTCTTCCTGTAGTCTTTCTTTACCTGAAAGGAAATGAATATCATCGATTAACAGTAAATCGATTTCTCTATATTTTTGTTTAAACTTTACGGTGGAATATTCTTGAATGGATTTTATCATTTCATTAAGAAATTCTTCTGTTTGGGTGTACAGAATCTTGAGATTTGGGTATTGAAAATAAACCTTATTACCCGTTGCCTGCAATAAATGGGTTTTACCCAGACCGACTCCACCATAAATGAACAGAGGATTATATTCTCTTCCAGGCGCATTCGAAACCGCCATGGCCGCGGCGTAAGCAAATTTGTTGTTGTCTCCGACGACAAAATTATTGAAGGTATATTTATCATGTAATAAAGGCTTTTGTACTTTCTCTTGCTCTTTTTCTTCTTCTTGTTGATAAGTTTCTGTGTCTTTTTTTTTGTTGACAAGAAAATGCGCTTTATAAAATTTCCCGGTTACACTTTTTATTGAAGAACTTAGCTCTTCCATAAAATGTTCTGTTATCCAGTGCTGGGTAAAGGTATTTGGGATATTGAAGTAGACGTCCTCGCCATTTACTTCTTCTAAATCCATATTAGCGAACCAGGCTTTATAAGCGGATTCATTAATTTCTGTCTTTAGTTTTTCTTTTATGTTTTTCCAGTCGAATTCACAGTTTTTTTCATTTTTTTCTTTCATGGTAATACACTGTTTATTATTTGTTAAAACTAATGTTATGTCAAGAGGGGGAAAATAAATTTTTAACAAAAAAATCAAACCAAAGTTCAGTTTTGCGTCATCCTTGACAATCCTGGGGATAGAAATTATAATTTTATATGAATTTACACAGGGTGTTTTCGTTTTTGTTGTTTGTGGGTTATCTGTTGCTTGTTTTTTTTCCGTTAAGTTTGCCTTCCTGGATACCCATGGTCCTGCTGGCTATGCTCTTTTTTTATATAATAGAGAAGGAGAATATTTCTTTTTTCTTTTCTCTTACTGCTGTAGCTGTAGTTGCGCAGCTTGCGGGTGGGCTTTCATCTCCGCTTTTTATTTCATACCTGCCGGTAATTTTCATACTGCGAAAAAGAGGTTTAAAGATTAAATTCTGGTGGCTGGTTTTGCCGCTATTTTCTTTGATCGGAGAAACAAAATTTGTCCCTTACTTGGTATTATATGCAACGATCGCTGTTTTGTATTTTGTGTTACCCAAACTTAAAAAAGAAGAGAGCAGTGTCACAAGGAAGGAGACAGAAGATATGCACAGTATGGATTTGAGAGAAAGTTTTTCAAAAAAGAAAGAATTGCCTTCAACTATTTCGGATAAAATATATGATTCTTTATCCGCGAGTGTAGATATACTTACCGGAATGTTTAATCCTTTTAGCGTAGTTCTTCTGGTTAAACAGGATCAGCCTTTTTTGTTTCACTCGAGAATAGCAAAAAGCTCGGGAGAATTAAAACCGCTGGTTACCATAAATAAAGGTCCCCTTTCCTGGTTTGTGAAAAACTCCGGCATTCTGGTAAACAACGATTTTAATGATTCTTCACTGAATCTTGGATATTATAAAACCGATGAAAATGTCAAATGTTTTATGGCAAGTTCGATAGGGTTTGAAGACGAAATTATTGCTATTGTGATAGTGGATAGAACAAAAAGAGAACCGTTCAACAATAGAGATAGGGAAATTTTACAAAGTGTCGTCCAGAGCCTGTCCACTTTATTTTCTCTTTGCAAATACATGAATGTTTCGATGCTTGAGGCTTTTCGGTTTCGCTCTCTGTTGAATCTTACTGAAAAAGTGGCAGGGGAGATCAGGTTGGAAGAAGTAAGAAAAAGCATTTTTGAGACAGCAAAAAGTAGTTTTAAAGAAGTGTGGACAATTTTTTTGCTAAAAGAGGGGAACGAGTATCATTTGACAGAGCAAGACGGACGAAGATATTATCAGGAGTTAAAGAAGAGTATAATCGCTTTGGCTCTTGAAAAAAACATTTCTCTCTGCAAAATGGATCTTTCTAAAGAAATTAAGAGACCTATTCTCTTTCCGGGAGAACGCAATTTTGAGGCGAGATCTTTACTGTTTTCGCCCTTCCGCGGAGATATAAAGGGTGGAATTCTGCTTCTTTCCAGGAATAAAGATTGGTTCGATAGGAATAATGATTTGATGATTTTGAATTTGATTACAGATATAGCTGCTTCTTCCGTAGAAAAGGCTGTTTTGTACGACCATGAGAGAAAAAAGGCTATTATGGACGGATTAACAGAAACCTATAATCATCGATTCTTTCAGGAAATGCTGGATAATAAAATAGCAGAGGCTGAGCGCAACGGCGAGCCCCTTTCCTTATTAATGATCGATCTTGATAATTTTAAAACAATCAATGATCAATTTGGCCATCAAAATGGAGACATGATTTTACATGATGTGGGACTCCTGATGAAAGAGAGAATAAGGTCTTCGGATATACTTGCGAGATACGGAGGTGAAGAATTTGCAATTATCCTGCCAAAGACTAACGCTGTAGACGGATGTAATCTTGCGAAAAATCTCCGTTTAGAGGTAGAAAAGAACATTTTTGTTTCTCCCGATGATATTAAATTCCGAATTACAGTTTCAATAGGTGTTGCAGAGTTCGGTACTCACGCACATAACAAAAAGGATCTTATCGCTGCGGCTGACAGAGGTTTGTATAGCGCGAAAAAAAGAGGAAAGAATCGTACGGAAATAGCCGAGTATTAAATCAATGATTCTATTTGTGTCGGCAAAAAGTCTTGACTTACCTTTTATTTTTATTATATTCATCTTTGGTTATGTTTACTTTTGGAGATCAGTCCAATCTAATTGATAAAGCCCGACGGGTTGCCTCTAAAGGAGATCACCTTAAGGCTGTTAAAATATTGCAGGGTGCTTTAAGAAACGATGAATCAGATCTTCCTCTAATTCTTGAGATTATGCACTTATACCATTCGGTAGACAAGCTCAACGAAGTGATTATCTGGGCAGAGAAAGGTTCTACTCTTTCAGCTAAAGCGAGAGCCAAAGTTATAGGAGAAGTAGAAGATTTGTTTTATGGTAGAGGAAAACCTGACCGTTTAGCTGAATATCTGATGGAGAAATGGGTTGAGAAGGCTGATTTTGAGGGAGTTTACGATCTTTTCCGGGATATGAGTGAAGAAAGTAAAACATCTTTTATACAGAGAGAAGAGCAGGTGGTTAAAAACATTCTTGCCAACAAAAAAGATTTTAGCTCCAGGGATTTTACGCATTTTTACTTATACGCGATAATGAAAGAAGGACGGGAAAGCGAGGAATCTTTAAGGATATTTAGAATAATTTCAGAAAAGAAGCCCGATGAAATGCAAAACATAACAAAAGAATTGCGTAGAGCGGAAAGAGAAAATTACGGAGATGCGGTTTTAAAATTAGGATTGGGGGAATTTTTACTTAAAAACAAAAATTATTCGGATGGTGTTTCCAAGCTGCGAGAATCGGTTAATTTAAAACCTGAAAATCAGGAAGAAGCAATAACACTTTTGTCTCCTTACAAGAAAAAATCCAAGGAAATCATTGATTATTTAAGCGAATTATTAATTGAATCAGGGAAAGAAGATAAGGCGCTCGATCTTATAGAAGATTTTGAAGTAGATGATGCTATAAAGAAATACCAGCAGATGGTTAAGAAAGATCCCGAAAATCCTTTGATTCACAAGCAATTGGCTGAAGCTTATATAAAAAAGGATAGAAATGCCGAGGGGCTTAAGGAATTTCTTACAGCAGTTACACTTGAATCTGATGAAGCTATAGGCAAAAGAGTCAAAGAGCTTGAAAAGAAGTTTCCTCAGGATATAGATAGTTTTCTCAATATAGCGAGCATTTATGGAACTCTTGGTTGGGAGGAAGAGATTGTAGACATTCTTGAAAAAGCTTTCGAGCAAGCTCCTTCAGCTTCAGCCGTAATACTGGAGAAAATAAACCAGATCTTTGAGGGTAAAGAATTGCCTTCGGCGGCTTTACTATTGAAAGCGCGTTTACTTTCGAGAGAAGGAGAAGCTGAAGAGGCTCTTCAAATTTATAAAGAGTTGTCTCTGGATCCCGAAAAAACAGAACAAATAAAGGAAGAACTGCAAAAATTTAAGCAAGAAAATCCTATTAGTACGGAAGGAGAAATTATTTCTTTAATGCTTCAAATTCCGGAAAGACCGGAAGAAATAGCTCAAAAAGTAAATTTGATAATTTCTGAGAATACAGATTATATACCGGTAATGCTTACCGAATTTGACAAAAGAGTAAAATCAAAGCCTGAATATACCGAACAGTTTCTAAAGTTTTACAAAAACCTGGACAGACAGGATTTTCCGCCTTTCACTTATCCGTTCGCTTTAGCCGAACTTTATAGAATGCAGAATGAATTTGATAAAGCTGAAATCAGTTATAAAGAAGCTATAGATGAAGATCCGGAGAGGTTCAGATTTATCTTGACGTATCTTCAGGGGTATCGGGATATTGCAAGGATGCGAAAACTTATTGCTTCCTTATACTTTCATAAAGGGGAGTTTGAAAAAGGATGCAGAGAAATAGAAAACGCTTCGAGAGAGTACCCCGACTATGTGGGCGAAATAACAACTTTTCTCATAAATGAAGTAAAGAACAGAAAAAGCAACGAGGCTATCTCTCGAGTGCTGACGAAAATATTAATACAAAACGATTACTACGAAGAAGCTATAAAATGGGGTTCTCAAATTCTTGATTCCCTGGAGCTAGAGGAACAGCCAGAGTTAATGCTTTCTCTGGCTAAGGCAAATTCGAAAATCGGCAATTTATCGAACGCGGCAGGGCTTATAAGGCGCGCCATAGGGTTGGATCATTCTCTTACCGAAAAGGCGATAGAGGTGCTGGAGGAGATAAAAGAAGAAGGTAATGCCGAGTATGAGATACTCATGACTCTTTATAGATTATATAGAGAAGCGGGTAATATCGATAAAGCTGTACAATGCCTGGGAGTAGCGCTTGAGCAAAAGGAAACAATGGGCGAGGTAATGCTTGAAGAATGCGAGAAACTCATAGATGTCGCTCCCATACATGCCGGACTCAGGATTTTTTACGGTAAAATCAAGCTAAAGCTGGACGATTTGACGGGTATTGAAGAAATAGAAAAGGGGATGCGTTTTGATCCCAAATTAAAGAGTACCGCAGTTGCGGCTTTGGAAAAATTCGAAAACCCAGAGGTCGCAAAAAGCATTGTTTTTTTAAGGGCGGGGATCGAAAAAGATTTAGGACATACCGAGCAGGCTTTGAAGTACTTTATAGATGCTTATTGGGTAAATGAGGACAAGAGAAATAAGATTAATGAAGAGATAGGATCTTTGATTTCAAAAGTTGAACTTTCAAAAGAGTTGGTTGGCAATCTTTTAAAAATTTATGCAAATGAAGAGCGTAATGCTCCCGTTGTGGGAGTAATAGAAGAGTTTTTTGATGGTTCTGTAGAAAAGGGCAAATATTTGCTTGGTCAACTCGAGCGGTTATTTCGGGAAGCTGTTCCGATGCCTATAAGGTTAGCTATTGCCAGTTTGCGGTATAAAATCGGAGACAAACAAAAAAGTCGAATCGAAATGGAAGCACTACTCGAAGATTTTCCGGAAGTTGCGGAGAAGCTAAATGAGATTATAGATACCGATGACGAAGAAATGATTCCCTTATTGATTAAAGTTCATATCGTTCTTTCTGATTGGGATAAGGCTGTTGAATATATGAAAAACATTGACATTAAACAGCAGTTACCGTTTTACGAGCAATTGCTGGACAAATATTCGGACAACGAAGATATACTCAGAGAAGGAGTGTATCTTTATTTTGTGGCAGGAGATAGAGAAAAAGCCGATTTTTATCTCGGAAAAATAAAGAAACCGGAACAGAAAGAGAAGGTTATTTCCTGGTTTTTGGGAAAAAATGTGAAAATAAGCATAAATGAAATACAGGAAGTCAGGGAAAAAGTACTTCTTGACAGACTTAAAATAAAGGATGACCCTCAAGAAAGATTCCTTTTGTTAGTTAAATTAAAAGATTTTGAAGGAGCATTAGAAGAAATTAATAAAGTAAACGGAGAAAAAAAAGAGGTCCTTTTAAGCAAATTAGAGGCAGCCCTGGGCAACTGCTGGGACGCATACCAGCGTCTTTCCAGGTTGAAACAAAGAGAAAATTTTACTGAAGAAAGAGCTTTACTTGCTTTTGAAAGCGGAAACAATGAACTTGCTTTAAGTCTGCTGTTACAAACAGATATGAATCCTATAAAAAAACAATTGTACTTGACTGTAATGTTGAGAGAAACAACAGACAAATATAAAAAAATCAGACCTCTTATAAGGGGGTGATGTATATATGAAAGAAGAAGATAATCAGAAAAAGAAAGACAAAAAGTTAGAAAAAAATGGAGGAACTAAAAAGACAGGGCAGGAGGGAACGAGTAAACAAAAAAATAAAGAACGGGAAGGTTCTGTTGCGGAAACATTAAAACGCAGAAATGAAACTATAGAGGTGTTGAGAAATCTCGGCAAAGCTCAGCATAACGATCAATATGAGTTAAGGGCTATGCTCGACGCAAAATTAGGAGAAGTTTCTTCTCTTCTTGAGAAATTTTCAAAGAATATGGATGTAAGGTTGGAAGAAGAATTTGTTTCTTTAAAGGACGTTTTTCAATCTAAAATGGATAATCTTTCTGAAGAGGTTAAACATAATCCGGAAAAAATGTTGGAAAGGATCGAGGTACTGGAGAAGACGCTATCAGAAAAAATAGAAGATTCGGCTGATATAATAAGCAACGGATTATCTCATATTGGTGACGTTTTCGAAAAGCTTGAACTTTCATTTAAGGAAGAAATAAATGCGCTCAGAGAAACCCTGCAAAAAGTTTTTGAAGAAATGTATACACAGTTTAAGGAAGCTTCAGAAGGTTTTAAGGGGTTAACTTCTCTGGTGGAAACTTATGTGGAAGATTTTAAACAGGAGAGAGAAGAATACGACAGAAGAAGAAATAAAGAAGAAGCGCGCAGGCTTAATGATATGGCTGTTAAAAATTTTTATACGGGTAAAGTAGAATTGGCTATTTCTCAACTCAAAGAGGCAGCTGTATTGGATGACACCTCTCCTGAGATACTTGCAAACCTTGCTTCCGCTTTGTCAAAAGAGGGCAAACAGAAGGATGCGCGCAAGGTATTCGATAAGGTTTTGGAAAAATATCCGGATATGGTTGAAGCCCAGGTTGGGATGGGGCTTATAATGTTAGAAAGAGGAAATATAGATGAAGCGATTGAAATGTTTAAAGAGGCAAGCAAGAAGGAAGAAACAGAGGCTTTTACTTACGCTAATTTAGGATATGCTTATGAGCAAAAGGAAATGTTGGGAAAAGCCATTTCTAACTGGCAGAAGGCGATAGAACTTGACCCCACATTACAGGATGTAGAAGAGAAGCTTAAATTGTACAAAGATAGGGAGGCTTGATGGAACAGAATAAATCTCCTTTCGAAGAAATTTTCAAGAAAGAAGAAAACCGTAAAGAAGAAAAAGAAGAAAAGGGAATTTTAGACGCTCTCGATAATGAAGAAAAAAGTCTTTTCGAAGAATCTGCCAGTTCCGGGTCCGAACTTATTTCCGCGGAAGCGGAATCGAAATATGAAGGAGGGGTGGGTATACCCAGGGAAAGGCGTTACCGGGAGCTTTTAAATGAACTTGTGGAAAAAAAATTTTTTGAGGAAGCTATAAGCGTTATTGGAGAAATGAAAGAGGAGTTCAAAGAATAACTTTGTAAGTTACCATAAGTAAATGCTGGAGATTTCAGAGGATAAAACCGTATTTGTAGTCTCGGACACACATTTTCAAGATTGGTCGAGTCAGGAAGAATTAGAATCTTTTTTTTTGTTTCTGAAAAAAGTGGTAGAAGAGGGAGACGAGCTATTTTTGCTCGGAGATATATTCGATTTTTATTTCGAATATAAATCCTTTATTCCAAAAGCTTTTTGCAATATATTTTTTGAATTAAAGAAGACCATTGAGAAAGGGGTGAATATTCACTACTGGGTTGGCAATCACGATTTTTGGATCGGAGATTTTATAGAAGAACTTGGCATTTTTAAACACAGGGAAGCAGAAATCGTCAAGATAGGAAAGAAAAAGTTTTTAGTGCAACACGGAGATGAAATGGATGATAATTTTATAGTAAAAAGATGTTTGTCCGGGAGATTTTCGAGAGGCGTTTATTCGTTAATTCACCCCGAGCTGGGTCTTCAAATGGCAAAAAAGATATCTAAATTTTCTCAATTCAGATCAGGAGATTTAAAAATAAGAGAAGAAGAGCTGGTCAAGTTAGCAGCATCGAGGTTTTCAGAAGGGATCGACGGAGTTATAATGGGACATTTTCATAAGCCTTATTTGTATCGAGAGAAAAGTCGGACGCTTGCCTTAATTGGTGATTGGAAGTACAATCGATCTTACGGATCGATCGAGAATGGTAACATATCTCTTATGCGGTTCAACCAATCTCCGAGATGATAAATACCGTATTTGAAAGTTATCGTTAGTATTTTTTTTCTGTTTTTATCTGATATTTCTTGCCAGGTTTGGACTCTTCCCTTTTTAAGGTTTTCTATCGTGTTCTGTAAGGGAGAAAAAAGGACAGAAGATTCTGTAGCACAGTTTTCGCATTTCGTCCCACCCGCTTCTATATCGAAAAAATCGGCTTTACCTGAACCGCATCTTACGCATTTTCTCGTTTCAGGGAATATTCCCTGAAGTTTAAAAAGAGAAAGAAAAAAATAGATTAAGACTTCTTCTTTGAAACCTCTGTTTAAAAAAGATAGAGCTCTTTTTTCTAAGCCAAAAAGGCCTTTCATCGGCGAGGGGATTTTTCGTCCTATTTCTATCAAGCTCCATCCGATGTTCAATTGGTATAAGTTTTTTTTCAAAAATCTATGATCGTTTTTCACGGTTGCCTCTTTTAATGTACCCAGGCTCTTTTCCGGCTTTATATAAAAGACAAGTTGAGCCAGGTTCAATGGTTCTATATTCCCTGCAAATTGAGATTTCGTGCGCCGTGCTCCTTTAGCTACCAGGGAAAAGCGGTGGGCATCCGAAGAAAGAATGTGAATTATTTTGCTGGTGTTTCGAAAATCATAACTTTTTAGAATTATGGCGTCTTTTCTTATTAGCATTATTTAGCAAATACGAGGCAGTTGATCGCCCGTGAGTCGGTCGATTATTCTTTCTCCCCCGATAACAGTTTCCAGCAAGACTTTCCCCTTGTTTCCTTTTGTTATTTCGCCTATTACCGCAGATTCTTTGCCCAGTACATTTTGCTTCATGTTTGAAAGCATAGGTTTAGCTTTATCTTTATCAACCACTGTGATAACTTTACCTTCATTTGCGATGTAAAGAGGGTCGAGACCGAGAATTTCAGAAAAGGATAATACATTTTCATGTATTGGCAGAGACTCTTCCTTGATTTTTATACCTATATTGGAATTTTCTGCGATTTCACACAGAACTGTGGCGACTCCTCCTCTTGTCGGATCTCTCATGAATTTGACGCCACCCACGGATAACATATTATTTATTATATCCCATAAAGGAGCACAATCGCTTTTTATGTTTGTTTTGAAATTTTCTCTCTTGCTCATTACCGCTAATCCGTGTGCTCCGATTTCTCCGTTTATTATAATTTTGTCTCCTTCTTTTATAACTTCTTTAGAGATAATAAGTCCCTTCTGCAGAAGTCCGATACCCGAAGTATTGATGTACATTTTATCGGCATTTCCTTTTTCTACAACTTTAGTGTCACCCGTAACTATTTGGATTTTTGCTTTTCGGGCCGCATTGGCCATCGAGGTTGTAATTCTGTCCAGCATATTCCACTCCAGTCCTTCTTCTAATATAAATGAACACGAAAGGTAAAGAGGTCTGGCTCCCATAACCGCTAGGTCGTTGACGGTTCCGTTGACGGCTAAAGTCGCGATATCTCCTCCCTTAAAAAACAACGGATTGACAACAAATGAATCTGTCGTGAAGCATAGTTTTTGTTTTCCGGTAGATTCTAAGATAGCTGAGTCTGCGAGTTCGTTAAGAATGGAATTTCCGAATTTTTCCAGCATCAAATCCTTGATTAGAGATGCGGTAGCTTTACCTCCGCTTCCGTGAGAAAGAAGAATCCTTTTCATTGTTTGTTGAACTTGTAGTATGCGGCGCATGTCCCTTCCGAGGAAACCATACAGGGTCCGATAGGATTTTCAGGTGTACATAGTTTTCCGTATAATGTGCAGTCATAAGGTTTTTTTGCCCCGGTAAGAACTTTTCCGCATATGCATTTTGAATGGAATTTTGTTTTTTCTATGTTAACACTTATTTGTTTCTCAGCGTCAAATTGAGAGTAACGGGCTTTTATGTATAATCCCGATTTAGGTAGTAATTCGAGTCCTCTCCATGTCGAATCTTTCGCTTCAAAAACTTTGTTTATTAGAGATAACGCTTTAATGTTACCTCTTTTCCGCACCACTCTTCTGTATTGATTTTCTACTTTTGGCTTTTCTCCTACTGTTATTTGTTTTATCAACATTTCTATCCCCTCTAGAAGATCGAGTGGTTCAAAACCGATTATGACCGAAGGAATACCATATTCTGTTGCTATTGGTTTATAAGGTTCTTCTCCGATTATTGCGCTGACGTGTCCGGGGCAGATAAATCCGTCTATTTTTATTTCTTCATTTTCTAAAAGGGCTGTCATTGCCGGAGGAATTAGCTTATGTCCGGAAAGGACGAAAAAATTTTTAATTTTTTCATCACTGGCGGTCAAGATGGTAGAGGCAACAAGGGGTGCGGTAGTTTCGAAGCCGACTCCAAGAAAAACGACTTTTTTTTCGGGGGTTCTTTGAGCTATTTCCAGGCTTTCAAGAGGGGAATAAACTATTTTCACTTTTCCTCCGGAGGCTTTTTCTTTTTCTAAAGAAGAAGTCGATCCCGGCACTTTTATCATGTCTCCGAAAGTCGTTATTATTATATCGGGTAAACGGCTATATGCGATTGCCGTATCTATATATTCGTTCGGAGTAACGCATACCGGACAGCCCGGGCCTGAAAGGTGTTCTATTTTATCCGAAAGAAGATTCATAATTCCGGAATAAAAAATAGAATGAGTGTGAGTTCCGCAAACTTCCATTAAGAAAATTTTACCTTTATATTCTGAAATATAATTGTTTATTGTTCCGGCTAACCTGAGGGCTAAATCTTTATTTCTGTACTCTTTTATGTATTTCATGGTTTCTGGAGATTCCCTATTTCCTTCCAAATGGTGAGTGTTTTTTTTGCTTCTTTTTCATTTAATTTTTCTATAGCGAAACCCGCGTGGATTATAAGATAATCGCCAACCTTAACATTTGTGAGGAGGTTTAAGCTCACTTCTTTTTGTACTCCTGAGAGCTCAACCACTCCTTTATTACCTTCAATCTTTATTACCTTCATCGGTATTGCCAGACACATAGTTTTTCCTTTTTGAGTAAGTTAACTTTAATTAACTGAAAATCAACCCGCCTCGCGATATAAAAGCCGTATGCCGGTACAGCTTTCTTTCCACATTATCTTTTAACACGTTGGCAATCAAAAGCTTATTTTCTTTTTTTGATAATTTTTTCAATTTCGGGCAAGAGTGTCCCTTTTCTTAATGTTTTTTTGTCAATAAACAAGAAAACGACGAAATATATGGCCGTGATTCCCATGCCTGCTGCGAAGCCGGTTAGATCTGTTTTAAAAATTTTCTTTCCGAGAATTACTCCTGCGATTAAAATCAAGAGGGGCAGGATGAAGTTTAGGGCTGTGGCAATGAAGAAATTTTTGCTGCTTGTATAAAGTTGAACGATATCTCCTTTTTTTGCTCCTTTGTGATTCCGGCAGGTAATTTCTCTTCCTTTTTTGTCTATCCGGCAAAATTTTGCAAATTCGCAGGAGTCACAGCTCTGTGGATTTTCTATGAGTACCGTTGCCTTGTTTTTATCTGTTTTTATAACTTTTCCTATTTCTTCCATAACTGTGTTCGCCACGAAGGCGCTAAGACACAAATCCCAGCCCACCTAATTGTTATGTTTTTTAACAACAAAAATAAAAAGTTTTTCATTTCCTTTCTACTGCGGACTGCTTTCTGATTTTATTCAAATAGATCCGTGCTGAGGTAACGTTCTCCTGTATCCGGTAATAAAGACACTATCTTTTTCTCTTTGGGGAGTCTTTTTGCGATTTGTATTGCAGCCCATACCGCTGCTCCGGAAGACCCCCCGGCGAAAACCCCTTCTCTTCTTGCCAGTAATTTTGCGGTTTTGTATGCGTCTTCGT
This sequence comes from uncultured bacterium, assembly GCA_964631335.1. Lineage (GTDB taxonomy): Bacteria > Hydrothermota > UBA3072 > UBA3072 > UBA3072 > JAFGHJ01. Next base: position 10,445 of record CAZVXD010000012.1, on the reverse strand, counting down.
TTTTTACTTTTATAACTTCGTCTATTATTTTTGTGTTTAAGACTTCTGGCACGAAACCCGCGCCTATTCCCTGAATCTTATGCGGACCTGGTTTTCCTCCGGAGAGTACCGGGGAATCAGCGGGTTCGACAGCCACGATAAGAATATTTTTATCTTTTATCTCTTTTTTTAGTATTTCTCCTACACCTGTTATTGTCCCTCCCGTTCCTACGCCTGCTACGAAAGCGTCTATATCCGGTACTTGTTTGATTATTTCTCTTGCCGTAGTTTTTCTATGCGCATCGGGGTTTGCGGGATTTGTGAATTGTCCCGGCTGAAAATATCCCTGTTCGTTTTTTAAATGTTCAGCTTTTTCAATAGAGCCTTTCATTCCCTTCCTTCCATCGGTTAAGAGAACTTTTGCCCCCAGAGCTTTTAATATTTTTATTCTTTCTTTACTCATTGTATCGGGCATGACTAAAATAATTTTGTAGCCTTTAACGGCGGAAACATAAGCAAGTCCTATCCCCGTATTGCCGCTGGTGGGTTCTATTAAGGTGTCTCCCGGATGAATCAAATTGTTTTTTTCTGCTTCTTCGATCATGTTAAGAGCGATTCTATCTTTTACCGAACCGAGAGGATTGAAAAATTCAAGTTTACAATAAATTTCAGCAGAATTTTTATCGTTTAATTTATTCAGCTTTACAACGGGTGTATTTCCTATTAAAGCCAGAATGTTTTCTGCCGATATATTCATTTTAAATCCTTTTTCTTTTTTCCAGGCGAGGGTGCTCGGCTACAAAAACAGAAGTATAATCGGGAATATTTTCCGTTATCCATGAATTTGCTCCGATATTAACGTGATTCCCAATTTTTACCGGTCCCAATATTTTAGCTCCTGCCCCTATCACAACATGGCTGCCTATATTTGGGTGTCTTTTATATTTTTTTTTGATTTTTCCTTCCTTTTCTTCTTTTTCGAAGTGAAGGACGCCGAGGGTCACATCCTGGTAAATTCGCACCCAATCTCCGATAACAGATGTTTCTCCTATTACTACACCTGTACCGTGATCTATAAAAAAATAGTTGCCTATCTTTGCTCCCGGGTGAATGTCGATTCCCGTTTCAGAATGTATTACTTCAGAGATTTCTCTCGCATATCCTTCTGCTCCGTATAGGTATAAAAGTTGCGAAACTCTGTGGATTTCAATCGCAAGAAATCCCGGATAGGAACGAATAATTTCGGTATAGCTTTTTGCCGCCGGATCCCCAATATAAGCTGCCTCTACATCCTTTTTCAGTTTTTCTCTTATGCTTCCCAGTTTTTCTAAAACTCTGGCTACGATTTTTTTCTTCTTGTTTTGCTCTCCGGCATATGGGGCTACTCCACCTGAAAATAGTTTTCCCAATTCTTCGATTTTCAACATTAACTCTTTGCTGTTTTCTTTCTTTTTTATTTCTCCGCAGTTCCAGTATACCGGGAAAAGAAGCTGTTTTATCAAATTGATCTCTTCGAAAGGGTATCCCCTAGAAGAGAATTTTTGTTTTTCTTTCTTCAAAAAAGGATACTTGTCTTTTTTGTAAGACAAAAGAAGTTGCTTTGCCGCTTTTTTAACATTCATACAATAACCTATGATTAGTAAGATATAAATTAACCCGTGTAATTGTCAAGGCTAAAAATTTTCTTGCAACCCCCCACAATTTTCGCGCTACGACACCCAAAGTCAGTTAGGGCGATATTTATAAGAAATTTCACTACGGGATAAGCTGTTTGCGAATATTTGTATAATCGGAGGCATTCCCGTCCGAGAAAGACGTAGTCGATTTCCCCGGCGTGGAAATTGCCACTCGGCTCTCGGATTCGCTCCTCTTAAAAATTAAGCATTTCAAGAGATCATGCCCGCTCACCCTCCGAGACGCAAACCTTTCCGGCAATGCCTCCGATTTTTACCTGTGTAATTAATAAAAAAAATAGGGAGTAGGGAATAAAAATCTTACCCTCCGAAAAGCTTTTATATTTTTAAGAAGTGTTTGTGCTGAATTGCACAGAAAATCAGGATGACGGATTAGAAAATATGCTTGACAGAAGAGGAAAAGTTTATTACAATAAACGAGTATCAGAGTATGGATTAAAAAGGGTTCAATTTAAGGGGGATAAAATGATTATGCGCAAAAATTTTTTTTCAATTATTGTAAGCTTTTTTTTGGCTTTTGTTTTAGGTGGAAGTCTTTTTTGTTGTCGCAAAGAGGTTGAAGAGAAAACCGTTTTAAGCGAGTATTTCGATAAGCAGGGTAGTCTTAAATTCGATGAAAATATATCGCAAAGGTATAAGGTAACATCAACTTTTTATAACCGGGATATGGATGGGAATATTGTGAGCAGCATGCAAATAACCGCAAGGTTTGAGCGTTCGGTTGAAAACGGAGAGGTTCTCTGCGAGTGGAGTGACGTCAGGCTGTTTTCTACCAGGGATACATCGTTAGTATTCCCTAAAGGCAAACCACTTGACTACATGGAGGAATTTTCTTATGCTCTTTCGGAAGAAATTTTAACGGAAGAATTTTACAGGGATTTTCCGGAAGAGGACAGAGCGTTTATGAAAGCTCTTATATGGGATGCCCCATGGATTGAAGTTGCGTATGTAGCTGTAGATAACATTGAATATGATAAAGCCTATTTTTCTACGGAATTGGAGCAAAAAGAAGTTAAAGCACAGAATTTTGCGTTATTAAAGACCAAAAACCTAAAGTTACAATGGACAGGAATAGCGAAAAAGGAGAATGAGAATTGTGCTTTATTGGAATTCAAATCCCTTTCGAATCCTGTTACATCGAAAACAGATATTTTGAGCGTAAGGGGTAGATCCTGTTGTTGGGGTAGTTTTTGGGTTTCCCTTGAAGATCACCAGGTCGAACATGTGGTAACTAACGAGGATATTGTAATAGAAATGAGCGTTTCCGGAAATCCTTTAGGCGGGATATTGAATATGCAGAGAGAAGTTGTTTTTGATAAGCTGGAATAATGTATTGCTATAGCAGTCGTTTAACGGAAAAAAGGAGAAGAAAATTAGCCTGTTCGGCGGAATAGAATCTGGCGGCACAAAAATCGTCTGCGCAGTAGGCTCGAACCCGGAGGATTTACGTGACAAGTTTCGATTTAGCACGACAACCCCTGCCGAAACCATCGAGACAATAATTGATTATTTCAAAAAGCAGGATAAAAAGGAAAAACTTTCTGCATTAGGTATCGGTTCTTTCGGTCCGGTCGATCTGGACAAAAGATCCCCTACCTACGGCTATATAACCTCAACGCCAAAAATCAAATGGCAGGACACAAATTTTTACGGAAAAATAAAAGAAGTATTCGACATTCCTATAGGGTTCGATACAGACGTTAATGCTGCGGCTCTGGGGGAACACGAATGGGGCGCGGCGCGAAGTTTAGTCGATTTTATCTATATTACGATCGGTACGGGTATCGGAGGAGGAGGGATAATTAACGGAGGTTTCTTGCACGGTTTATTGCATCCTGAAATGGGACACATTTTTGTTCCCCACGACAAAACAGAAGATCCGTTTGAAGGTACGTGCCCTTTTCATAAAGACTGTTTTGAAGGGTTAGCTTCGGGTACAGCCATAAGAGACCGTTGGGGCAAAAAAGGGGAAACCCTGGAAGAAAATCATCCCGCTTGGAATTTAGAAGCGAAATATATCTCTCTGGCCGTAATAAATTATATATGCACTCTTTCGCCTGAGAAAATCATCCTTGGAGGAGGAGTTATGAAACAAAAACAGATGTTACCGTTAATACACGAAAGAGTAAAAAAATTGCTCAACAATTACATAAAAATCCCGGAGATCATAAAGCACATAAACGAATATATTGTTCTTCCGGAACTTGGTGACGACGCGGGTGTGCTGGGCGCGATCGCACTGGCGAAAAGAGCTTACGAGAAAAAATAAATCGGGATAGGGTACCAACGCGCTCTTAACCTGAAATACGATTAATAAATTCTAAACTTAGCCAGCGCAAAGAAAATTTTTAAACTACCACTGGGATTTCGCATAAATGCTTCTACTTTAAGTTCCATGGGTTTTTGGCTTTTTCTTTTTAGAATAAAAGTTGCAGCGGTTGCGAAAGTTTTTCGAGAGGAAAACAGCAGCAATCTAATTTGAAGGCCTTGGATCTCAATGTTTCACGTGAAACATTTCTAAATTAAAACAGATAGGGAGTTATTCGCATTTTTTATTCTTCTCTCGCAGATAAATTTATCTCCTGTGTATTCTCCGTAGTATAGTATTCTCTCGTATATGTCCTTAGGAATAACTTCGGGGTTTACCGCCCTGACGAAAACCCAGTCGAATAGTTCGCCTATGTCTTCTTTTTTCTTTGCAAATTTTTTTATTATGGTAAGATCAAGATCCAACAGGAGGTTGATATGTTCGAGAAAAACAACAGGCTTTTTCTTTGCCTCCAGGAGACAGAGTCGTATATCCGGCTTGAAAATCTTTAAAGGGACGCTGGCAACTCCTCCTCCGGCTCCGAAGTCCAGAACCTTTTCTTTTTTCTTTATTATTTTGTAAGGCAAAAGAGAGGGGAGAAGAAGTTTAGACAGGACTTCGTCTTTTTTTAGTTTTCTTGAGACCATATTTATCTTTTTGTTCCATCTCCAGAGTTCTTCAAAATAGAGTAAAAATTTTTCCGTTTTTCTTTTGTCTTCCGGAATGTTTAAATTTTTAAGGGTTTCTTTAAGCAAATGTTTCACGTGAAACATTAATAGCGTATTTTAAAAGATAGCTCTGTTCTGAGTGCTCCGTTCTGGTCCAGAGAAAGATTGCTTTCAAAATTGTAAAGCTGTGCGTCTACATAAGCGTCCAGGATTCCGGCCGTCCAGACCAATACCATCCACCATGCAAGCTCTCTTCTTGTGTCGAGCAGATTGTCTTTTTTTTGTAGTTGTTCCTGGGTTGGGTTATTTGATTTTTCTAAATCGTTAAGCTTTAACTGTGTTTGTACTTGCCTGTATATGAGAAAAGACTGAACTCCGCCGATTATGATCCCTTTAGCGTATCTTTCTGTATAGAATTGTCCCCCGCCCGGGAAAACTGTTGTTAAAAGCATTGCGGTAGTCGCGGATTTGGAAAAAATTAGTAGCAAATAAAACATTTTATTTTAAAAAGGCCACGGTTACGCCTTCTCCTCCTTCATAATGGGGTGGGGTGTCTATTCTTGTTACTCTTTTGTCTTTTTTTAGTTTCTTGTGAATCATGTTTCTCAAAATAAAGCTTCCTGTTCCGTGAACTATTCTTACTGAATTGTATCCGGCGATTATTGCTTTGTCAAGGAATTTGTCGGTGTTTTCCCATGCTTTTTCTTTTGTCATTCCTCGAACGGAAATCTCGAAGGGGATTTCCATGTCTATATCGTATTTGATTTCGAAGCCTTTTTCGGAAGGAGTAATAGTTTCTTTCTTCTCTTTCTTTTCTTTTTGCGGCATATCCGAGAAAGTTTTTTTGTATTTTTTGATTGATTTTCTGGAAGCTTTTGCTTCTTTTATATTTTTTATTGTTTTTTCTACTTTCGAGCGTGCTTCTGCTATAATGAGATTTGCTTTTTCTTCAGCTTCTTTTACTATTTTTGTTTTTTCTTTGTTGGCGTTCTCCATTAATTTTTCGTATTCTTTTTTAAGGGCTGAGAGACGTTCTTTTGTTTGTTTGATTTCTTTTTCTTTTTTCCGTAAGTTTCTGTTCCTTGCCGAAAGCTCTTCTATCAGTTTTTCCGCGTCCAGGATTTCTGAGTCTATAAAATTTTTTGCATCACGAATTATTTCCTCGGGCAATCCATATTTCTCGGCAATTGCTATGGCTCTCGAGCCTCCGGGAATTCCCATTTGCAGATGGTATGTAGGTCCGTTTTCATATTCCATGGACCCGTTAACCATGCCGTCCTGATCTTCTACGTAGAATTTGAGAGGGCTTAAATGGGTTGTAGCTAAAACCAGGCTGTTTTTAGCTTTTAACGCGTTGAGAAGTGCGATCGATAGGGCGCTCCCCTCGATTGGGTCGGTATTTCCCCCAAGTTCGTCGAGCATTATCAGGCTGTTTTCTGTAGCTTTGTTAAAGATGTTTTTTAGTCTCACTATATATGAAGAAAAAGAGGAAAGGTTTTCTTTCATGGATTGTTCGTCTTCAATAATACCCGATATATTGGAGAAGGAGCCTATTTTGGTTCCTTCTTTTGCTGGTATAGGGATGCTGGCTAGCGCTGATAAAATGTTAATGCCTAAGTTTTTTAAGAGAACGGTTTTTCCTCCGGCGTTCGGTCCGCTAATCAATAAAATTCTTTCGTTCTCTCCTATTTCTAAGTCAAAGGGTTCGACCTGGTTTTTTTCTAAAAGCAAAAGAGGGTGATAGCATTCTTTGATTTTTAAGATGCTTTTGTCTGAAAATTCAGGTATAATGCATTTGAAATCGGCGGCGTATAATGATCTGGCTTTAAGGGAATCTATTTCTGTCAGCAATTTGGAGTTCTGCTCAATAAAAGAAAAATGAGAGGAGATTTTTTCTGTAAGCAATTTGAGAATTCTTGTTTTTTCAACTGTGATGTCGTTCTCTAGCTCTGAAATTTTGTTGTTGAGGGTTGTTATTTCTTTTGGTTCTATAAAAGCTGTGTTTTGAGATCTGGAGAGGTCTACGATTATTCCTTCTATCTCGTCTTTCCTGTCATATTTAACCGGAAGAACAATTCTCCCCAATCGGGTTGTTATAATCTTATCCTGTAGCAAGGACTCTTTTTCTTTTAAAAAAGAAGAAAGTTTTTTTTCGATTTGATTCTCTATAGAAGTCTTTTCTTTATAGAATGATTTTAACGCCGGAGTTGAGGATGGGATAACGGATCCGTTTTCGTCTATAAAGTTGTTTATTCCTTTTTTTAAAGAAGGGAGTGGGTCTATTTTGGCTTCTATTTCTTCCAGAGTTTCATTCTCGTAAAGGATGTTCTTGATTTCAGACGACAAATCTAAAAGTTTTCTATAGTAAAGTATTTTTTCTCCGGATAATATTGTCCCTTTCTGTGGGGCTTTCCCTTTTGTTAGTATATTTAGATTTGGGAGCAAATGCTGGATTTTTTTTATTTCGCTTAAGCGTTTAAAAGAAAGTATTCTTTTCTCTTCCGGAAGAGACGGACTTAAATCTGTAATAAGTTGTTTCCCCGGGATAGATTCGGCATAAGCGGAAATCTTTTCCAGCAATATATTTAAACCTATTTTGATTGAGAGTTCTTTCATTATAACATAATATTTTTATCGTTTGAATTTTTTTCTTTTTGTCTCTGCGGGAACTTTATTTTTTCTTTATAATGATCTAAGCCTTCTGTTTTTCTTTTTAAGAAATTTTTTAGAGGAATTCTTACGATAAGAGCTGTTTTATAAAAAAAGCTTTCTTGTATGCCGTTTTTAGTGCTATCGGACGGGATTAGGCTTGCAATAAGAAAAAGTATTATAACTACTATTAGTCCTTTGATGGCGCCGATGGCTGCTCCAAGGATTCTATCGATAAAAGCGAGGGGTGTTTTGTGAATTATTTTCGATAAGACAGAAAAGAAAACACTGATAACGAAAAAATAAACAAGAAAACTTACCACGTATTTCATTCCGCCTATGTCTAAATCCAAAGGTATATAAAAAGCCAGAATGAAAGAAAGGATTAATCCGCCAATTTCGGAAATTTCAATAATGAACCCTTTTTTTGTTCCCCATAAACAAAAACCGACAATAACAATCAGGGAACCTAAATCAAATAAATTCATTATAATTTATTTGAAAATGGGTTAAGGAGAAATCAAAAAAGTCCAATCAAAATAAAAGGGTATATACTTCTTTATTAGTGACTTCTCCTTCCTTTACTAAAATCTTTACGTTTTCTCTGTCTTTTTTCGCTTGGTTTTTCGTAGCGCTGATGCTTTTTTATTTCACTCCTTATTTTTTCTTTTTCGCACAATCTCTTGAATCGCTTAAAAGCTTTTTCGAAAGATTCTCCTTCTTTAATTGTTACTCCTGGCAAAAAAAACACCTCCTCTAAAGGTTTTATTTTTATTCCTTCCTCTGTTTACTTTATTTTTAATAAACAATAAAAATATAATAAAGATTTGCTATAAGTCAAGTGTTTGTAAAAGGTGGAAATCGACCACGTCTTTATCGAACAGTAATTCCTCCGATTTGGCATATATTCAAGAATAATTTTTCCGCGCGTATAATTTATTATGTGCTTTGCAATAATTGCCTTTAAGTGTATTAAGATGAAAATTTTGGAGGTAGGCAAAAAACTGTTGTCCCATTGACAAAAATTGAATAGATTTATATTTTCATTTTAATGGATTATTTGCTTTTGTTTGTGGGTCTTGTTCTGTTGGTGAAGGGTGCCGATTATATGATCGATGGGGCGGTAGAGCTTGCAACGATTTTCGGCGTTTCTTCATTGTTTATCGGGCTTTCTGTTACGGCTCTGGGAACCAGTGCGCCGGAGGCAGCTGTATCGGTAAAAGCCGCTATTTCATCATATTCTTCTATCTCTTTTGGGAATGTTCTGGGCAGTAACATCGCGAACATGGGTCTTGTTCTGGGGTTTGGTGCGCTTATATGGACTATTAAAGCCAGAGAATCGACGGTGAAAGTGGAAACGCCTTTTTGTCTGGCGGTGGTCTTGATAATATTTTTGATGCTTGGTGACGATTGGTTTGGGAGGAAGGAGGCATATCTGTCACGATTCGATGGAATAATTCTACTTATTTTTCTTTTTGTTTATATTTATTATCTTTATTCCATGGCTAAGAAGGATAGGCGGGCTTTTCTTTTAAATCCGGATCTTCCGAAAATCGATTACTCCGGAAGAAAAATATTTAAAGCTTGCATTTTGCTGATATTAGGCGCAGCAGGAGTTCTTATTGGGGCAAATCTTATTGTCGATAACGCGGTGATTATAGCAAAGAATCTTGGGGTTTCGGAAATCCTTATTAGTGTTACTATAATAGCTCTCGGTACCTCGCTGCCCGAAATGGCAACATCTCTTGCCGCGATGAAGAAGGGGGAGTCGGATATAGCTATAGGTAACGTAGTAGGAAGTAATATCTTTAACATTCTTTTTGTTCTCGGGTTGTCCTCTACAATCCGCCCTATAGCTTTTCCGCCCATGGCTTTTAAGGATTTATGGTTTGTTCTCGGGATTTCTGTTGTTTTTCTTGTTTTTGCCTACACCAGAAGAACGATATCGAAAAAAGAAGGAGGAATACTCCTTCTTTTTTATATATTCTATATAGCTTTTGTGATTATACGCAAGTGAAAAATTTACATTCCCGGAGTGAAATCTATCCTATCGTTAAGGGTTTTGACAAATTCTCCTGCAAGTTTCACGGCGTTTTCAATGTCTTTTAGAGAGACAATTTCTATCGGAGTATGCATATAACGGTTGGGAAAGCTTATTAAGGCAGTAGCGACACCGCTTCTGGTGAGCTGTATAATGTTTGCGTCAGTCCCGGTCGCTCTTGGAGCCGCTTCGATTTGACAATCTATTTTATTTTTTTTTGCCGTAGTAATTAGCATATCAAAAATAACGGGATTAATATTAGCCCCTTTCGCAATCGCGGGGCCCTTGTTCAGAGATATGTCCCCGTACTTCTTTTTCTCTGTAGTTGGATGGTCTGTGGCAGTTGTAACGTCGAATGCCAGTCCCAGATCCGGAGCTATCCCGAAAGCGCTTGTCCGTGCTCCTCTAAGCCCAAGCTCCTCCTGAACTGAAGAAACGCAGAATAGGTTTACTTCAATACTTGTGTTCTCTAAGTATTTTAATAACGCTCCTGCAGCAAAGACCCCGGCTTTATTGTCTGTCGCCTTAGTTAAAACAAGATTGTTCTGCAGTTCCTCCATTCCTAATTGAAAGGTTATAGGGTCTCCGATAGCGACTAAGCTTTCCGCTTGTTTCTTGTCTTTGGCTCCGATGTCTATCCACAAATCCTTGAGATGAGGAGTTTTTTCTTTTTCTTCCTTTTCCATCATATGAATGGCTTTTCTCCCGATAACTCCTCTTATTTTCCCTTTTCTTGTGTAAATGTCGACCTTGAGGCCTGGCAAAAGAGACGGATCGATTCCGCCAATAGCCCGAACGTATATAAAGCCGTCATTATCGATAAAATTAACCATAAAACCGATTTCGTCGGCATGCCCGGAAACCATCATTTTTAGTTTCCCCTTGCCTTTCCGGAAAGCTATTACATTACCATGGACATCCGTTTTTATTTCATCGGAATATTTTTTTACGAATTGCCTATACACTTCCTGGGCGGGTTCTTCAAACCCTGAAGGGCTCGGGGCTTCTACAAGATCACGAAAAAACTTTTTTAATTCTTTGTCCATTTTTTCTCCTTAAGTTTTATTATAGGCTGATGGCGATAAAAGTCAAGTTTGGATTGCTAT
>CAZVXD010000011.1:0-32353 GCA_964631335.1 uncultured bacterium | reverse complement strand
GACGGAAGACATTTTGAACCATTCAGAAGGATCAATGTTTACGCGAAAAAATAAAAAATTGTAACCACCTAATTGTTGCAGGATTTTTTTGTTGTATTCTAACTTATAGCTACCCAAAAGAAATTTGTCGACCGTTACTGATTACCGAAACAACAAATAATCCTGTCAATTCGCGTTCATATTTGTCTTTTTCTATTATAAATTCTACACTTACAATCAAGTTCTCAGCCGTAAGCTGACAGACAATTGCTCCATTGGGGGGCTTGACTAAACACTTAAAAAATTTTACTCTTTCATAATCAAGGTAATTATGAAAGGAAAAGAGATGTTCCGTAAAACAAATTTTTATTTTTTATTATACTTTTTGGGTTTGTTTCTTTATTACCTTTTAGTTTTTGATTCATCCCTGTATTATCATCATCACCAGCCTATTTTTCTCTTCTATAGACCTTACCTTATAGGTTTTCTGTTGTATCCCGGGGGACCGGCAGAGTTGATTACTCAATTCTTTTTACAGTTTTTCTATTTTAATTTGCTTGGTTCCTTAATAATTTCTGCTCTTTCTGTTTCAATTTTTATTCTTGTTTATAAGTTGATTAAAAAAATCGGAAATTTTAAGTTTTCTTTAATTCTTTCTTTTCTGCCTGTTTGTTTTTTACTTGTTTTACAGAACAATTATAATTTTCCCCTGGTAGTAACTTTTAAATATTTGTTCACGTTACTTTTCTTTCTCTCTTATTTGAAAATTCCTGAACGATACAAAGCGCCTTTTATAGTTCTGTCGGGTTTGTTTTATTACATTCTGGGTGGATGGGTATATTTGTTTTATGCGGCGCTCTGTATATTACACGAATTGCTTTTTTCGAAAAATTCAAAGAAATATATTTATGCCGTGCTGAATTTCGGGGTATACATGCTATACCCCTATATCGCCATTCGGTATCTGTCTATGATCAGTCTTAAGGACGCGTATCTTTACCTTGTGCCTTTGGAATCATATAGATGGCCTTTCAATCTTAAAATGAATTTATATTTTCATCTGTTTTTTCTTGCTTTTCCGGTGTTGCAAATAGCTTTTTTCATTTATTCAAAATATATTAAAGATAGCGCCAAAAAGCTAAAGAAATCATCATCGGAGCCATACTTTGCGTTAGAGCAATCAGTTTATATTATTCTTCTTGGAGTTCTTATACTAATATTTTCTTTTGCCTGGCGAGAAAAAAGGAAAATTCAAGTCGATTATTTTGCGGAACGAGGCAGATGGGAGGAGCTATTGAGCTTGACACCTGAGATAGAAGCATACAATCTTATGGTAAATTTTAACGTAAATAGAGCATTATATCATACGGGTCGATTGCTCGACAATCTGTTCGGCTATCCTCAAATGTACGGGGCTGACGTTTTGTTTCTTGAAAACGTCCCAAGACCGGTTAAAATATCCGCCATCGATCTATATTTTGATTTAGGGCATATAAGAGCGGCACAGGTTCTTGCTTATGAGGGGCAAACGCATTTCGGATATAATCCAAGAATTCTGAAGAGTATAATTAAGACAAATGTTATCAATGAAGAGTATAGTATCGCGAAGAGGTTTTTAGATATTCTTGGTAAAAGTTATATTCATAAAAAATGGGTTAGGCGTTACCGAAATTATCTATCTGATAGGTCTTTGATAAAAAGCGATAGTTTAATTCAATTAAAACGTAAACTTGCCCCGCGATTCGATTTTTTTATTGCTATCGGCGAAAGGTCGGATATAGATTTGATTGAACTTTTAAAGGAAAACAGAGATAACAAAATGGCGTTTGAATATTTGATGGCTTATTATTTGCTTGAGTTCAGATTAGAGGATTTACTGGAACGTCTCGGGGATTTTAAAGAATTAGGCTATGAGAAATATCCGCGCTGTATAGAAGAAGCAATATTGGCGAGTATGCTTGTATATCCGTCTAAGGATTTTAAGCTTGACTATGATATTAATCCGCAAACAGTTGAACTGTTCAAACGTTTCAACAGTATTCTTGCCGGTTTTCCGAGTAAGACGCAAGCAAAAGAAACTCTAAGAAAAGGCTTCTATCATTCATATTGGTACTATGCTTTTTATATTAAACCGGAGAGAAATAATAAAGAATAAAACAGGAGAATGGCGGATGAAAGCAATATATAAATCCATAAATCAGGTATTTTTGAGCCTTGTTTTTATTCTTTTGTTTTCCCAAGGTTGTTACGATTCCATCCCCGAAAGCTATACCGAAGTCGACTTATTACCTAATATCGATCCGGACTATACTAATATCGTTATTCCTCCGAACATAGCCCCTTTGAATTTTAAAATTTATGAGGAAGGAAAAGAAGTGTTTGTTGATATTTATACTGATTTAGAAAGCGGCAGCCATATTGGGATCAAGGCAAGGGATAGTATGGTTATAATTCCCATAAAAAAATGGAAAAATTTATTATCAAAAAATCGTGGAAATAAACTTTATATCGATGTATATGTAAAGGAAAAGAATAAAAGGTGGAAAAGATTTCGCACCATAGAGAATAAAATCGCTAAAGAGGAAATCGACAGCCATATCGCTTATAGATTGATAAACCTGGGGTACGTATTGTGGAGGGAGATGGGGATTTGTCAACGGAATCTCGAAAATTTTGACGAATCAGCTATTTTCGCGAACAGAGCGACAAATCAGAATTGTATGAATTGCCATTCTTTTTCTAATAATAATCCTGAGAACATGATGTTTCACATGAGAGGTGATTACGGCGGAACTATGATTGTTCAAAACGGTAAAGCAAATAAAGTTAATACAGCTACAGAATATACGATGTCTGCCGGTGTTTACCCTGCCTGGCATCCCGATGGAAAACATATCGCCTTTTCAGTTAATCGAATAGGTCAATCGTTTCATGCTCTAAAAGGTAAAAGTATTTACGTGTGGGATAAAGCTTCAGATTTGGTTATTTACGATATACAAAAAAACATAATTACAACATCGCCAAAAGTTTCGACAAAAAGAACCGAGAATTTACCTAATTGGAGTCCGGACGGAAAGTATTTATATTTCTGCAGCGGACCTGAATGGGTGGATAAGAATAAGCCTAATCAATCAAAATACGACCTAATGCGTATATCTTATGATGTTGAAACTAATCTTTGGGGTGAAGTGGAACCGATTATTACCGCGGAGGAAACGGGGAAAAGCGTTTCTTTCCCCAGGGTTTCTCCTGATGGCAAATATCTGTTATTAACTATGAGTGATTTCGGATATTTTTCCATACATTATACGTCAAGCGATCTTTATATGTTGAATCTGAAAACAAAAGAATATGAAAAACTTGATATCAACAGCGTTCATAGTGAAAGTTTCCACAGCTGGTCGAGCAATAGTCGCTGGTTTGTATACGCCAGCAAGAAAAGGGATAGTCTTTGTTCCAGATTATATTTTAGTTATGTGGATTCACTGGGTAATGTGTATAAACCGTTTATAATGCCGCAAAAAAATCCTGCTTTTTATGATACTTATATAATGAACTATAACGTACCGGAACTTATAGCCGGACCGGTTTCGGTCAATCAGGGAAAGCTTATACTGGTTGCCCATAAAGAGCCTCTGAAGGCAAAGTTTGACTCGACGGTTAATGTAGATGCGCTGTCGGGCGCCACGAAAGTATTAAGAAAAAAATCGAAATAAGATTAATAGTTTCGCGCGTTTCATGATTGGCAAACATCATTTGACAGAAGCATAAAAACCCTTATATTATCAAAAACAGAATAGTTTTTTCAAATGGTTTTCTGATAAAAGAAAGTGTTTAACAAAAGTAATAAAGGAGGGAATATGCCGGAATTTGGTACAGCGTTTTCAGGACTCGCGAATGATAAAAAACTTACCGATGAAGAATTAATCAGAGCTATCAGATTCATGATAGCGGCTGAATATGAAGCGATTCAGCTCTATATGCAGCTGGCTGAATCCACTGATAACAAACTTGCTATAGAAGTTTTGAAAGATATAGCAGATGAAGAAAGGGTCCATGCGGGAGAATTTTTAAGGTTGCTTCATGAACTGGCTCCCGATGAGAAAGATTTTTACGATGAAGGGATGGAGGAAGTAGAGGAAGAGATAAAAAAACTGAAGTAGAATTCCACGCATTTATCGCGGCTGGAGTGAATGTTGGGGGTAAGCTTGAGCATCGCGTGTTGGGAAAAAACAACATAAAATTTTTCTTTGTGTCTTTGTGCTCTTTGTGTGAGAATAAATTTTTGGGGGTTGGAGGATGGGGTTTAAACAAACAATGTTTTTCTCTTTGTGAAATTATTCCGGTATCACGAGCGCGGCGGCGGTCGAGTCTATCCACCCGCCTTCTCCGGAACGGAAGAGGATTAGCCACCAGCCGCTGTCTTCTCTGACAAGAGAACCTTCTTCCGCTTTATCCACTCTCATAAGCTCCTTGAATTCTTCGTTGGGGCCGCTGTACGCCATTGTGGTTGCTGTGGTAACGACCCATTCGGATTTAACTCTGCCGTACCATATTGAAAAGCCAATAAGAGAGAAAACAAAAAACAAAACGGCTAAAATCAGTAATGGATTGACCGGGAAATTAATAAATTTTACGGTTTGGATGAGACGGATTGAAACAATAACAACCAGAAGAGAAAAAGAAATAATCAACAGGTAGGAAAAAACTCTCAAAGAGATTCTGGCGATAATTTTAGAAAAGAGAGAAATAAATGGATTAGGATTCGATTCTTCTTTTTTAAACAGAGAAAGGTTATGCCGGATATTTTCATTAGAAGGGTCGAGAAACCATCCCCTTCTGTAATAGAGCAGACTCTTGCCGAAATCGCCCAGTCGGTAGTAGCAATTGCCTATATTTAAGTATAATTCAGGATTTCTAATACCCCTGTCGAGAAGAGTATTGTATTCTTCGAGCGCTTTTTCGTATTGCGCGTTTTTATAATATTCTTCCGCGGTTTGAACTTGAGTTTGAGAAAAAATTAATAAAAGACTAATGCAGAGCATTGATAACCTCTTTGAGATTCTTTAAATCTTTTGACATTTCTCCCTGAGAAGGTTTTAAAGATGTAAAACGGACAGACTCGCTTTTTATCAGAATTTCTTCAATTAATTCGAGAGATTTTTCAGAGACTTTTTTGTTTTGTAATTGGGAAAGAAGTTCTTTCTTTTTCATCCCGAAAACGTTCAAATGAAATTTTAATTTAATGAATTTAAGAAGGACAAGAGTCAAATCTTCATAAAATTGAATAACGTTATTGCTCTGTATTTCTTTCTCTAATTTTCTAAATCCGCGTTTTAATTGTTTTGGTATCGCTTTTAAACTGGCGTAGCGCCTGTCTCCCATGGTTTTTCTGATATCTGTTACATAATAAACGGCTAATATCATAAAGATAATCGCCGGGATAAAGTATAGAGGGAAAAATTTGGGAATTAAAGAAACCTTTTTGTAGCTGACAGGTAAAATGTAGGCTATGTCTTTATTCGATTTAGATGTTTCCTGTTCTGATGTACCTATTTCATCCGTGGGTCTGGCGTGAATCTGCCATGGGCCTATTTTCCTGCTGACAAATTGTTTCTTTTGAAGGTCGAAGAAAGTCCAATCTATCTCCGGAACTTCGATTATTCCGGAAACTTTAGGTGTTATTAGATAGGTGAAGGTTCGCGCTCCTTGCAGAGAACCTCCGGATATTTTAGTGTTTGCCGAGGATTCGGGAGGGTAAGAGGTGAGTTTTCTGGATTCGGGGAACTTCGGAGCGGAAAGCAAATTCAGGTTTCCTTTACCCGAGATAATAATTTTTAGAGAGAAAGGAGAGTCGACACTTATATTTAATGTGTCGATTTGTGTTGAAATTTCCAGTTCTCCCACCGCGTCGATGAATCCCGGGGGGCTGTTTGAAGGGAAGGATTTTACCGATATTGTTTTAGGTTCGCTCGAAATTGTCTTCCTTTCACCGAAAAACGAAAACATATCTCCTCTTATTACAACCTGCACGGGAAAAGGGTTTATTTTAACATCGGTTTCTCCCAGAGGGAATAAAAGATCCTGTTTTATAAGAGCTCTCTGATATCTGATTCCGTTTTTTGTAGCTGAGCTAAAATTTAATCTGGTTGGGGATTGAATATTTTCGACCCAAACATTTTCATAAGTAGGAGGTCCTGATAGTTGTACGTCAGTTAGAGATGTCTTGACGTAAAGATAATGTGTGACCACGATAGGTTCTCCCGGATAGACCGAGCTTTTCGATACTGCTGTTTCCAGAAAAATAGCTCTGAAATCTCTTGCCTCGTTTCTAAAATCGTGGATTCGATTCAGCGGTCTGGAAGAGGGTGGAGCGCTTCTGCCGCCGGAGACGCCTTTTTTCACGTTAATTATTATGGGGTCTGTGGAATATTCCTTCCCTTTATATTTTAACGTGAAAGGTGGAATTGTGTATTGCCCTTCTTTTTCGGCGATCATTTGATAGTCGTAGATGTAACTCGTGGATTTTGTCAGATTGCCGTTTATAAAGTTGATTTGAGTGGATTGAGATCTGGAAGTACCGAGAATGTCGATTCCGGAAATGCTGGGAGCGGAAGGAATTTCAACTCCCGAAAGGTCTTCCCCTTCCACCGTTACGCTTACGTTGAAGGATTCCCCCACGGGGACTACTGTTTGATCCACAGCAGCGGTAAAAGTTAGCGAGAGAATTATAAATATTACCATTTGCCGGTTTCTTCTTGCCTCGCTCCTTTACGCTGAAGGGCTTTTTTCATTGTTTCTTTTTGCTCGTTTTCAAGAGCTTTATTTATTTTCTCCTGGGGAGTGGGCTTAGGCTGTTGTTGCTGCTGCTGCGGTTTTTGTTTCTGTTCTTGTTTTTTTTCTTTATTTTCTTTGTCCTGATTCTGTTGCTGCTGTTTTTTCATCATTTTGGCTATTTCCAGGTTTCTTTTAGCCCGCTCGTCTTTCGGGTTAAGAAGAAGAGCCTGCTTATAAGAAGAAATTGCCTGGTCGTACTGTTTGGCTTCCATGAAAACGTTGCCAAGATTATAAAAACTTTTCTGTCTTATCTCCTTGTTTTTTGATGCTGTCAACCGCGCGAATTCATCTCCCGCTTCTCTGAATCTCTTTAGCATATATGAGCAGTCAGCTAAATTGAATTTTATTTTTTCTTTATCTGGATAGAGTATTGAGGCGTCTTTGTATATTTCGTAGGCTTTTTCATATTCTTCGTTATGGTAAAGTCTATTTGCTTTATTTACTAAAGGTGACATATCCATTGCTATTAAAAATATAAGTATCATTTCTTCTCCGTTTTTAAAAGTGACGCGGTTATAAGAAACAAAAGTGCCGGTATCAGAAAGAAGATAAACTTTTCCTGATAGTGTTCTACTTTTTCAGAAGCAAATTCTCCGGTTCTAAGTCCCCGAAAGAGCCTTATTAAAATTCCCAATTCCACTCCTTCTCCTTCTAAGAAAGCTCCGTTCCCGGCTCTCGCCACTAATTTTAACATGTCCTGGTTGACAATGGAAATATGGGGTTTGCCGTTTTCGTCTTTCAGATATTCCTGAAACTTTCCTGTCGAGTCAAATTTGGGGATAGGCGCTCCTTCTTTTGTTCCCGCGGAAATCGTAAAGACTTTTATTCCTTCTTTTCTGGCGCTTAAAGCGTCTACCCTGGGATCTCCTCTTGTGTTTTCTCCGTCGGATACCAGTATGATTATTCTCGAACCACTGATTTGTTCGGGGAATAATTCCACGGATTTTCTTATAGCTCCACCTATGTCCGTTCCTTCGGAAGGAATGAGGGATGGTTCTATTAGGTCAACGAACAACTTGAAAGCGTTCGCGTCTGTGGTTAGAGGGCATAGCTTGTAAGCTTCTCCCGAAAAAGCCACGAGACCGAAGCGACTACCCGGTAATTGTCCAAGTGCCGCTTTAATAGATTCTTTGGCTTTGGCGAGGCGTCCACCCTTTACATCCTGAGCGAGCATGCTGGAAGATGCGTCCAGAGCAAAAACCACGTTATATCCTTCCGCTTGAGTAATTGAAAGTTTTTTACCCCATCTCGGTCTGGCAAGAGAAAGGATTAAAAGAGTTAATGAAGATATAAGTAAAATTTCTTTCCAGAGGGAAACTTTCCTGTTTTCTTTCCAGATTACAGTGCGCAGGGGAGGATCGGCGATACTTTTCATGATTTTTGTATTTCTGACTCTCCGGTAAAATACGAGTATTATCGCCAGAGGAACAAACCAGAGGAAATGCAAAAATAAAGGTTGCGCCCAGTTCATGGTATTCTCCTCCCGATTACAGGTTCTATAAAAATAATCATAAATAAAATCAAAGCGGGAATTAAAATGAGATGTAAATTTTCTTTATACTTTGATAATTTTTCTACTTTAAAAATTGTTTTTTCCATCTGGTCTATTGTTTTGTATATGTTTTTCAGGGCTTCGCCGGAAGTAGCGCGGAAGTATTCTCCTCCGGTTTCATCCGCGATTTTGGTAAGAACTTCTTCGTTTATTTCAAAATTCGCTTTTACATATCTGGTAATTCCAAAAGCGTTCTGGGCCGGATAAGGCACCTCCCCTCTTTCTCCGATTCCGATTGCGTAAATCTTAATACCGGAATCCAGCGAATTTTTGGTAGCGGTTTCCGGGTCGATGTTACCTGCGTTGCTTCTGCCGTCGGTTAAGAGAATGATAATTTTGTTTTTGCTGGTCGAATTTGAGAGAAGAAAATTCCCGTAAGTTATTCCCATTCCTATGGCTGTACCGTCGGGTAAAAGATCGAAGTCCAGGGATTCGATTTGTTCTCTAACCAGGTCATGGTCGAGAGTCAGGGGAGCCTGTATTAACGCTTCTCGCGCGAATACAACCAGACCTATTCTATCGCCACTTCTCATATCCACAAATTCGGCAGCCAGTTCTTTCGCCGCATCCAGACGGTTAGGCTTGAAATCGGCGGCTTTCATAGAACCTGAAATATCCATGGAAAGAATAATATCGATACCTTTTTTGTGTATTATTTCGGTTTCGTAACCTTTTTGTGGACGGGCAAGACCTATAAAAAGAAAAGCCATTATTACCAGTATCAAATATTCTCTGAGATTGGTGTATAATTCGCCCGCGGGTTTAATCCCTACCGAAGAAGTATCCGAATAAAGTATAGAACTTTGTTTTCTTTTTCTATTTAAAAAATAGAAAAAAGGCAGTAAGATTAAGCCAAGAAGATAATAGGGATTATTGAAGTGTAGCATCGGATTGTTCCTCTTCTTCTTCAATCTGGTCTATTATTGTTCTTACGAGAGCGATGTCTTTGTCGAATTGTTCCGGTGTCGATTCATGGTCGGCAAACTTTATCAAATCCCATTCAGGGAAAAGCCTTGTTAAAGGTATTAGCAACGAAAGACCTTTTTTCTTTATTAAAGGTATAAGTTCAGATGTGGTGACTTCCACAGCGGGGATCCCCTTTTTTCTTTCTATATATCTTCTGCAAATGTATGATAGGGAAGTATAAAGCTTGTTCCAATCCCATTCCGAGGATTTGCTTTCCAGTATTTTTAGATTTCTGAGAGCTTCTTCCTCAGGTTCAAGCTTTTCCTCTTCTATTAGTGTGATTTCATTCTTTCTAAATTTCTTAAATAAAAGATAGGATAGAATCCCAATAGGAATAATCAGTAGATATAAAAGATAATGCCAGTTGAAGAATCCAAAAGGTCCCCGTATTGGAGATATGCCTTTGTTTTCAGGTTCCAGTACAGAATTAACCATATAGCTTGCCTTTACTGTGTCTTTGTTGGCTTTTATCTTAAAATCCTGACTTCCTGTCGAGAACGAGGTGAATTTAACCGTTGCCGTAGTATCTGTGAGCCTTGTTAGTGAATCAAGAATTGCTATGTCCGGAAAAGAATCAGGCATGATAACCGAAAGCGTCTCAGGTATTTCTCCTTTTATGCTTGCGGTTATAGTGTCCCCTACGGTTAAGGAATCGGGAGCAATAGTCAGGGTTAAGGTTGAGATAAGATACAGTAAAATCAAGGTAGTCTTTTCTGGAAGAGACGATGAATGGAACCGACATAATCTTCTCCGGTCGCGATTTCAATTCTGTCCAGTCCGTTGATATTAAATAAACGGTTCAATTCTTCGTCGCTCTCTTTTCTGACTTTTTTCAGTTTTTCGGATAATTCCTTACCGTCGAACATTCTTATTTTCCCCGTTTCAGCGTCGAGAAAGTTTATTTTTCCGTTTACTTCAAACTCCCTTTCCAGCGGATCACGTACTAAAATCGGGATGAGATCAAATTTTTTAGCCATGAGAGAAAGCGGCATCTTTATGTGATCGGTACGGAAGCTTTCTCCCAAAAAGTCGGATATGAAAAGAACGATTGCTCCGTGGCGAAGGACTTCTTGAGAAAATTCCATGGCGGGCACCGGGTCGGTTTTTTTGCTTTCTCCTTCGAAGAGTAAAATATCCCGGATTATATGGAGAGTGTGTTTTCGTCCTTTAGCCGCCGGCAGGTAATGCTCCACTTTATCTGAGAACATCAAAAGACCCGCTTTGTCGTTGTTCTTTTCCGCGGAAAAAGCGAAAAGAGCGGCGATTCTTGCTATCAGGTCTTTTTTCTTTTCTTTTCTTGTCCCGAATTCTCCCGAACCGCTGCAGTCCGCTATTATGAAGATGGTCAATTCTCTTTCTTCGACGAAGCGTTTAACGAAAGGATGATTCATTCTCGCTGTAACATTCCAGTCGATGCTTCTTATATCGTCTCCGATGAAGTAGTCGCGTACTTCATGGAATTCCATTCCTTTCCCTTTGAAAGAACTTTTGTATTCTCCGCCGAAAAGAGTATTGACCACTTTTTTCGATTCTATTTCGATTTGCCTTACTTCTCTCAGTATATCTCTAATTCGTTCTTCCATAATTCCTTACAGCGATATCTGTCACTTTTTTTAATTTTTATAAAACATTTCTCGTTTGATTTAATTTCCATAATACTTTAAATATCAAAAATTAAAAAGCAAAATGACAAATAAAAATGCAAAATTATCCCACCTCCCCAAATAACAAAGAAGAAAGAAAGATTTTTTCTCTTTGAAAGGTTTGTTGTTTCTTTCTTACATTTTTAAACTTTGGTCTGTCATTTTCCATTTTGATATTTAAATTTTACATTTTAGCAGCTTTACTGCGTTACGGGATTTCGATGGCTTCTAAAATATCTCTGATTATATCTTCTTCTTTTATTCCCTCGGCTTCTGCTTCGTAAGATAATATTATCCTGTGTCGCAAGATGTCGTAAACGGCGGCTTTTACGTCTTCAGGTATGACAAAACCGCGTCTCTGTAAAAAGGCGTGAGCTCTCGCGGCTTCGAAGAGATAAATGGATGCCCTCGGAGAAGCGCCGTATCTAATATATACATCCAGATTTTCGAGTCCGTAGTCGGAGGGTTTTCTTGTCGCGAAAACTATATCGATTATATAATCACGTATTTTTTCATCGGCGTGTATCTTATAGATGAAGTCTCTGAGCGCGTTAAGTTCCTTTATGTCTACAACGGGTTTTATTACGGGCAGTTCCTGTGCTGTTTGCTGTTTCATTATCCTTTTCTCTTCATCTTTATTCGGATAAGAGATTATGAGTTTCTGCTTGAATCTATCTACCTGTGCTTCTGGAAGGGGGTATGTTCCTTCCTGTTCTATGGGGTTTTGAGTAGCCAGAACCATAAACGGTTCGGGCAGAGGATATGTTTCATCCCCAATGGTTACCTGTCTTTCCTGCATTGCTTCGAGTAAAGCGCTCTGGACTTTTGGTGGAGCCCTGTTTATTTCGTCGGATAGAATAAAGTTCGCGAACAGGGGTCCTTTCTTGGGTTTAAAATCACCCGTTTTTTGGTTGTATATCTGTGTTCCGGTGATATCGGCGGGTAGAAGGTCCGGTGTGAACTGAATTCTTCTGAAACTCGCGTTTACCGCCGATGCCAGTGTTTTTATTATGTATGTTTTCGCGAGACCGGGGACTCCTTCTATCAGTATATGCCCCCTTGTGAGAAGACCGATTACTGTTTTTTCTATTATTTCCCTTTGTCCTATAATAGATTTCCCTATTTCAGCAAAGAGGTTTTCTATTATAGCGCTTTTATCTTTCGCTTCTGCATTAAGATTTTGTAAATCTATACTCATTTTACCTCCTTCCAATACTGTTTGTTGTTGGGGAACGGTACAAATTTAATTGTCAATAAGTTGTTGTCAACCCCGCCGGGAAATTCGAGGGAGCCGCTATCCGATACTTCCAAAGCCTTGCGTCTTTTTATTAAATAAATCAATTTTAATTCAAAATCAATCATTATAAAACCAATACGTTATATTTATATATTCTATTTTATTGACGGATCTGTCGAAGCTGTAAGCGTCTAAATGGCGCTTTATCACATAGACGCATTTTATGTCAAAAAAGTTCTATTAGGGGATAGCTCGAACATTGTCAGTTGAAAAATAGCTGAAAGATTGATTTTTTTATTTAAAATCCATAAAAATCGGATCGTTATTTTTAAGATACTCCAGGTGTTTTTTAAACTGTTCGGTTGGGGTTAATATAGGATTAGGAGGTTCGAAGGGGATATAGATTATTGAGGTGTTTCCTATCGTGAAATATACTTTTTCTGCAATATGGCTATAAGCTATAAAATAACCGACGCCGTCTCCTGAAATATTCCCCTCCGAGGTGTGTCCAATATGTGGACCATTTTCCGAGTAAATGGAAATATTCCCAGAACCGCCGTCAATCGAGTCGACTTCGGGAGGGAAAAGCTTCTCTTTTGGGATTGTAACGTGTGTAATCGCGTAAAAATTGGTATCGAGATCAAAACGGTTCGATACTCCCGAGGTATCGAAGTAGTAATAATGCAAATCGATATCCAGTTTGTATCTGTCTTCTCCTTCACTGGGGCTCCAACCGACGATTAGATCTTCATTTTCCCGCAACGCGGAATCTTCTTTGGGAGAAATAATTTCAAAATCCCCGGGCAGCGTAATCGTGGCAGTTGCTTCGCCCTCGTCGTGATAGACAACAAGTTCGCATTCATCTCCCGGTTCGACAGACAGATATCCTATAAATTTACCGTTGTAAGTATTTTGATTTTTTTGATAGTAATACAGTTCAAGCGTATCGTTATTTACGCTTACCACGGGGACCAAACGCGTGCCCCCAACGCTAACCTCGATTACATTTTGAACTGTTGAATCTCTCTGTTGGGCTCTGTTTAATTCCGCGAATATCGCGGGTTCGCCGTAACTAAGTATAATAGGTCCTCTCTCACATCCGAAAAATAGAAGAAAAATTAAAATTACTACAGGAATTGATATTAAAGGAATTGCTTTATTTATTTTTCTCCTCAATTTAAAGCGTCTTCTATAGTTAAATGAGAATATAATCTATTGATAGCGGTAAAATACCCGATTCCCTCTCCGGAGATATTGCCTTCAGAGGAAGCCCCGATTTGTGGTCCGTTTTCAGCGTTTAAATAAATATAACCGTATCCTTCCAGAATAGAATCGATTTCAGGAGAAAAGATCTTTTCTTTTTCTAAAGTTAAGCCTGTCGTCATTTTAGAAAGAATAGTATCCAGGCGAAAACTGCTGTAAGTTGGATCGGCTGTATCACCGTAGTAATAAGATAATCTAACGCTCAAGTTATATTTTTCCGCTCCTTCGCCGGGACTCCAGTTAACAATTAGGTCCTCATTCTGATTTAAGGTATCATCTTCTTGTATGGAAGTGAATTCAAAATCTCCGGGAAGAATAATCGACCCGGTTGCTTCCCCTCCGGTGTGATATACTCTTAATTCATATTCGTTGTCGGAAGCGGTTGAAACATCCCCTCTGAAATAGCTTTCCCACATATATTCCCCTTCCGGATTGCAGCCGCTTAGTTCAAGGGTATCGTTGTTAATAGTCACAATTGGCAGGAGCTCCGTGCTTCCGACTTCCACGGTGGCTCTCGGTAAATCTAACTGATCATAATATGCTAGTTCCGCGCGTATTGAAGGGTCGCCGTAACTTATTACCGTGGGTCCATTTTTACACCCGAAGAATAAAAACGTAATAAAAGAAATTATAATGAAATGAATAACGAAAAATATTTTATGCATAAGATCCCCTATTTTAAAATTAGCTATAATAAAGATAGCAATTTTTTTAAAAAACGCAAGGCATTTTTATAATTATGGAGTTCAATCGAAAAGGCTATAAACTATTTTTCTTAATAAACCAATCTATCAAATCTTTTGCTATACTGGGTTTGCCCGGGGTCTTTGGCAGTTCGTCCGCTTTAAACCAGCCGGCGTCGACGATTTCTTCCTCGTCCAATGATATTTCGCCTTTATAGTATTCGGCGGTGAAAGCTATCATTAAAGAATTTGGGAAAGGCCAGGGCTGGCTGCCGAAATATTTAATGTTTTTAACTTCGATTCCCACTTCCTCTTTTATTTCTCTATGAATGCATTCTTCTATGTTTTCACCTGCTTCTACAAATCCGGCTAAGACGCTGTATAATTTTCCTCGAAACCTTTTTGCTCGAGCCAGTAAAATCGTATCATCCTTAATGACCGCAACGATTGCAGCCGGAGAAATAGTAGGGTAAGAGATTAAATTACATTTCGGACAGATTTTTGCCATCTCTTTTTCCATTTCTTCAGTTTTTCCTCCGCATCGACCGCAGTACCGGGAATTTTTATCCCAGGTGATTATTTGAAAAGCGTATCCGGCAATTCGGAAGAGCTCGAGGCCGATTAAGCCGTATGTTTTTCTAAGTTTACAAGAGATTATGTTGTTTTTGTTATTTACTCTGTTTATCAGCTCGCCCGCGAAGCAATTTTGTTCGTCATATCTTCCTATAAATACGAGTTTTCCAGGTTTTTCTCTTAGGTTTTTGAAGTTTTCCGCTGAAGGTATAAAATAACCTCCTTCTTTATTTCTGTAAAGAAGGAGGTTATCCTTTTTAAAGATAAAATATAATGTATCCTTGCTTTCTTTTTTTATTATATCGATGCCTTTTGAAAATTTTTCAAAGGGCATGTAATCTATCTGATTATCAGAAGCTTTTTTGTACCCGCGAATGAATCTGTTTGCATTCTACAGAAATAGATTCCCGAAGGTATATCTATGGGTGTCCACTCTACCGTATGTTTCCCACCCTGAAATCTGTCTTCCACTACTGTATCGATCGATTGACCCAGGATATTTAAAACGTCGATTGTAACCATAGAGGATTTCGAAAGATTGAATTCTATAAAAGCTTTGTCTGCGAACGGATTCGGATAGCTCAGGAAAGAAATTCCCGGGGTACCCGGTTCATCGTCTATACCCGCTCCGCCGGTTAGTTCGATTGTACCGAAACCGTCGGCATTAATCCAGTGGTCGTTGTATTCGTTTTCCGGAACCCAGACAGAACCGAAAAAGTTATCGCGTGTTTTCGGTTCTTCTTCAGGATCGTCGTTGTCGCAGTAAGCTAAAGAGAGCCCTGTAATTTTGCCTTCGGACAGGTCCACCCTGGATGCTTCCGGATTGCTGTTATCATAAGTGTCATCGTAAACCGCCAATGAAAATTCCCAGGTGTACTGATTACCGGTTTTCTTCATAGCGAGCTCCGGAAAATGACTGGCGTAGTTCACTGTAGTTACCGGCCCGGTCATATCGCATACTACAAAATCATTGTTAACTTCGCCTTCTTCGGGAGCATCGACCACAATATGATAGGCAAACGCGTTTTCTGTATCTTCATAATTATGAACACCTCCGGACTTATCTTCATCTATAAAAACCTCCACAATATCATAGTTATAATAATCGCCGGGACCAAACACATAGCCGTCGACGAAAACGTCATCCGTAATTTCAACTAAAAAGTATAAGAGATTTTCTGTCGACGACCATAGTATTTTATATCGACCCGTGTAATCATCCGCTTCCACGGAGCCGCCCCAGGGGATCCAGACCTGGTCTATTTCCTGCCATTCTACATCCGACCAGCACGCGTCTGTGCTGTCCCCGTTTATGGTGGGTATGTTTTCCGCTACATCAGGGGTTTTTACTGTATCATCCTGAGTTCTAAGATCAGGGCTTCCGGCCATCACAGAAAGTGTAAAGAACATAAAAGAAAGAGAAACAATCCCAAATTTGAAATACCGTTTAGTATTAATTTTAGCCTCCTTTTTTTGTTTAGGTGTAAATTCTATCCATGTATTCACAGTTTTTTTATAAGTATTTTTATTCTTGCGATATTTATAAGCTTTTTTGTAAAAGTGTCAAGTGGGCGTGTGGATTCGGAGAATCTAAGCCAAATGACTAAATGAAAAAATTTTCAAATACTTTTTTACATACAAAACTTATAACTAAGTAATTTATATATTAATTTCGCCGCGAGGAAATCCGGCGCTTTATTTTCGGTGGGGCACAGTTCAACTACGTCGAATCCTACTAAATTTCTATGTTTGCAGACCCCTTTCAGTAGTTTTAATACAATATACCAGTCTAATCCTCCCGGTTCGGGAGTACCGGTTGAGGGCATAACGGAAGGGTCAAAAACGTCCAGGTCCAGTGTGATATAAACATTTTTTTCGAGTTTATCCATGGCTTTTTTTATCCATTCTTCGGAATCGTAAATATCCATGGCAAAGAATACATTTTCTTTTTTAATATTACTTAATTCCGACGAGGCCGTGCTTCTTATTCCCACTGAAACAATGTTTTCTGTTAATTCTTTTACTCTTGCCATTACACAGGCGTGACTGTATTTGTTGCCGAAATACGAATCTCTCATATCGGAATGAGCGTCGAGTTGAAGGATTGAAATATTTTCATAATTTTCATAATGGGCTTTGATAACCGGAAAAGAAACAGTGTGTTCTCCTCCCAGCGTGACTATAAATTTGTCTTCTTTTATAAGTTCCGTAACTTTAGTATAAACTCGTTCTATCATTTTGTCAGAGTTGTTTGATAAAATTTCCTCCGAAGTAAAAATCCCTTTTTTATATACCTCGGAATCCGTTTCAATGTCGTATAGTTCCATGTTCATAGATGCTTCGATTATTGCTTTTGGGCCTTTATCTGAACCGGTAAGCCAGGAGCTCGTTTTATCGAAAGGAACGGGTAAAATCACTATCTTAGAATATTTGTAGTTCTGGTATTTGTCGGAAAGATCGCCAAAATTATAGTGTGCGGAATCAGACATTTAATTTATAATATAAAAACGGCGGCAGCAAGAACGGTCGTCCATAGACCATCTTTGTTTCCTCTTGCAGATTGACATATATTTCTTGTTTTAAATATATGTTCGCTTGCTTTGTATACCTGTTTTCTTTCATCCCATGCCTGGTCGGGATCGAAAGGGATACCGAGAGTCGAGGCAAGCATGGTAGCCGCGAGATCTTCCGCGTATTCTCCGCTCTTCTTGGCGGTTTCTCCGAAAGCGTGGTGTTCCGATAGGTACCCATAATTGTTTTTTGCCGAGGGCACCGCTACTCCGATAGCAGCAGAAACAAGTCTATTGGGTTCGTTTGTTGAATTTCTTGCCATAACCACAAAAGTAATTGCTCCGGGTTTTAATTCATCGACTCCTTTATCACGTGAGATTTCTTTGCAATGAGGAGGTAAAATACTTGATACGTTAACAAGATTGCATTTTTCGATTCCGGCGTTTCGTAGCGCGAGCTCAAAGGAAGCGAGATTATCTTTATGCACACCGACTCCTTTGGTAAGAAAAACCTTTTTTGGTATCATTATTTTAACCTCCTTATTTGTCTAAGATCTTATTGAATTCTTTGTTTTTTCTCTTTTTCCATGTTCCCCTGTGGTAAGCGTAACTCACAAGAAGAGGTAAAGCGATCGTTGCTTCCGAAAAAACCATTTGTTCCGAGCCCTCGTCTACTTTTCCCCAGGAATGAGCTTCTTTTAAAGTGGAACCGGACAACCCGCCGTCTCTCTCGTCCGCGACGGTTATCTGTATAGCGTATTTGTGCATATTTGCTTTTTCCCCGAGAATATCGGCGGCTACGGTTACGTCCTGCGCGAAATTTTTGGGAACTCCTCCCCCAACCATTAACAATCCGGTATCCTTAGCACTCGTCTTAATTTTAGTAAGCTCCAGAAAGTCTTTTACGGAATCAATAGAGACTTTTGCTTCGTTTTTTAGTTTCCATTGATGATGAATTAATCCGAAGCCCGCGCTCGAGTCTGAAAAAGCGGGTACGAAAATCGGGAGACTCTTTTCATAAGCTATTCGAACCACAGAGTCTTTACCCATATCCTTCTCTTTTAAATATTTTCCCATGAATTTAATAAATTCGCGCGAGGAGTAGGGAGCGGCTTCGATATTATCCGCGATTTCCGATATAGTCATATCGCATATCCTCAATTGTTTTTCATCGATGTAAGTGTCATATATTCTGTCAATCATTAAATTCATCAATTCATCATCGTCCGCCTGAGGTGTTCCGCGATAGTGTTTAAATCCGAGAGCTTCTAAAAAATCCTGGTCGACTATTATAGCTCCCGTGGATACAATAACATCTATCATATTATTTTCGATCATATCGTATACTATTTTTTTTAACCCGGCGCTGAAGAGGGAGCCTGCCAGGCAGAGGATTACAGAGCAGTCCTTGTCCGATAGCATTCTATCTAGGATTTTCGCCGCCCGAGCCAGGTTTCTTGCCTGAAAAGCGGTTTTTTCAAATTGCTCGATTATGGGAGCAGAATCAAATTTCTTAATATCGATATGTTTAATTTCTTTGTTTAAGTAGTGTTCCTTTTTCATTTTTTATCACCTCCTGGCGCAAATAAACTAATGCTGCAATATACAAAAAAATGCTCGTACGTCAAGAGTTTACAGCTAAAAATCAGTGAAATGGTGTGAGTATATCTGAAAACCGTTAAAGCTTTATTTCCAAGGCACTTTTATCTTGACATTTTAAATGTTTTAGAGTAAATATTATGAGTATATGAAAGAGGAAAGTAAAGTTCTAATCAGAAAGTATAGTAATGAAGACCTGGAACGGCTCAGCTTTATTGTGTGTACTACAATAAAAAAATCTTACTTAAAATTTTATTCCCCCGAAGCGATAGAATATTTTTTAGATCTGCATGCAAAAGAAAATATGAAGAAGGATATCCCGAAGGGTTGTACTTTAATGCTCGAGTTAGATGGTGAAGTCATAGGAGCCGGTTCGATAGTCGAAAATGAAATAAAAAGGGTTTTTGTTTTACCCGAATATCAGGGTAAAGGTTATGGTAAAAAGATAATGATGGAAATAGAGGGAGTAGCTATAAATCAAGGTATACGTAAGGTAAAATTGTGCGCGTCTCTTCCTTCGAAAGATTTTTATCTGGCATTGGGGTATAAAATAGTCAGATTTACTAATTTTCTTGTGAATAATAACAAAAGGTTGGAATATTATGATATGGAGAAGTGCTTGGCGGAAGGATGAACAAAAGAAAAGAGCACGGCGATTTTAAAGAGTTTATCCTTTTATTTCTTTTGAAAGAAAAGGAATTAAGTCTGGAAGAGTTGGAAGAAAAAATATCTCTTTTTATTTCCTATTTTTCATTAAGCGCTTCCCATTTTACTGGAGAAGTTTTTAAAAAGTGGCCAAAAATCTTTAAAAAAATTGATTTATATAAAAAAGAAAATTTTGACAGATGGAATAAACGCGGCGAAAAAGTTGCTTCTGCGAAATCACATTGTGAAGAACTAAAAAAAGAGGGCCTAATAAGGCTTAATAAAGGCGATAAATACGAATTAACAGAAGCGGGTAAGTATAAAGCTGAGGACTTTAAAGGCGATTTAGAAAAAGGAGCTTCTGTATTTGAGTTACAATTTCTAAGTCCTGAGGCGGCTTCGAGAAATACTTTTGCGGTTAATATTTTTCTTACGATAATAAAACTCACGGCCGGTTTTTTTAGCGGTAGTGTCGGTCTTCTTGCAGATGGCGCAGATGCTTGCATCGATACGGTCTCGTCGGCAACAGTATGGTTGGGGATGAGGTTTAAAAAAGAATTGATCGGAGTGGCGGTTATTATTATAATGATGTTTGTTACTGGAATCAGTATTGGCGCAGAATCCGTATATAAATTGGTTCATATTTTTAGCGGGAATTTTTATTCAATCTCACATCCTTTAATTGTCATTTTAGTAGAAACTGTAGCATTGATTTTCGCTGTTGTGTTAACTGTTTACCAGAGATATGTAGGGAAGATTCATGGTAGTTTCGCGCTTATTTCTCAATCGGTTGATTCCAAAAACCACATATTTGTTGCTGGTGCTGTAATATTGGGAGCCATACTTTCTGTTTTAGGATTACCTTTCGTAGATGCTTTAATAGGTGCCTACATATCTTATAGGATTTTAAAAGATGCTTTTGTACTTACAAAAGAGGTTTTTGCGACAATAAAAGGAGAAAAATCGAGTCTCGAAAAATATAAATACCCTTTTGAGGAACAATGGCATCTATCGAAGCTTGAATCATTCATGCTATGGATTTTGTATACTATCAGGGAAAACAAAACAAACACCAGAGAGAAAATTATAGAAAGTTTAGAAAAAACTTTTAATCCCGTTTATATGCCTGTAATCAGTGAATTCAAATTGAGCCTGGGGAAGGGGTTCGATTTTAAAGAAAAAATCAATATTTTAATCGAGCCGCTTTTAGAAAGGGGTTTATTAAAAGAAAATAGAGGCAAGTTTTCTATAACCAAAGAAGGAGAAAAACATCTTGATAGAAAATTTCATTTAGTAAGATACCATGAACGTAAATGATAATCTCGTCCAGTCCGGGCGTTAAGTATATTCGTCTATAAGGAGCAAAAATATTTGTGCTATTTGGTTGAGTTAGAGTTTCGGGTTTCGTGTTGTAAAAAATTTTGGGATGATGTGGTGAGTCTCTGTGATCTCTGTGTTTTAATGGGGGAGGTCGGTTGTGGATAAACAAAATATAAATCTCTGAGGTCTCTGTGTTTCATGTTTCTTGTGGTTAGGGGTGGGTGCTTGACAATAAAACGGACTTTATTATTATGGGCTATGTGGAATTCCGATAAATTAGTAAAAGAATTTCTCAGTTTTTTCAAAGAAAAAGGGCACAAAATAGTCGATTCGTCGCCACTTATTCCTGGTGATAAAACACTGCTTTTTACTTCCGCGGGTATGGTTCAGTTCAAGCCCTTATGGTCGGGTGAAATCCCTGTCGAGTTCAGCAGGGCGGCTACTGTTCAAAAGTGTTTAAGGCTTTCAGATTTAACCGAAGTGGGGAAAACTTTCTGGCATGATACTTTTTTCGAAATGCTTGGAAATTTCTCCTTTGGGGATTATTTTAAAGAGGAAACAATTGCCTGGGGGTGGGAATTCTTAACTGAAGTTTTAGGAATCCCCGGGGAAAAGCTTTTCATTTCTGTTTATACTGAAGATGACGAAGCATATAATATATGGAAAGAGAAAATCGAGGTTCCGGAAAACAGAATAATAAGGAGAGACGATAATTTCTGGGGTCCCGCGGGAGGAAAAGGACCCTGTGGACCCGATTCCGAGATTTTTTATGATATGGGAGAGGAGTTCGGAAATTGTGGTTTTGACGGAGAATGCGATAGATACATCGAACTGTGGAACCACGTTTTCCCTCAGTATGACCATAGAGAAGAAGGTAGACATCCTCTTAAAAATAAAGGTGTTGACACAGGTATGGGATTGGAAAGGCTCGCGATGGTTATGCAAAACAAACCTTCAATATTCGAAACCGATTTGTTCTTCCCGATTATTCAAGAGGCGGAAGATTTAACGGGAGCCAGGTACCGGGATAATGAGAGAATTTTCAACATTATCGCGGATCATACGCGAGCGCTGGTTTTTGCTATAAGCGAAGGCGCGTATCCCGGAAATACCGGTAGAGGTTATGTTTTGAGGAGATTGGTTAGAAGGGCTTTGACTTCGGCAAGAAAACTCGGTGTCGAGCGACCGATATTAAACGAACTTGTGCCTTCAGTTGTTTCAATAATGGGTAGTCGTTATCCCTACCTCAGGGAAAAAATCGAACAGGTCGCTCTCATAATTAAATCGGAAGAAAAAAGATTTATAGAGACTCTCGCTTCGGGGATTTCGATTTTAAATGAAATTGTAGACGAGACTAAAAAGAAAAAAGATTTAAAAATATCCGGAGAAGACGCTTTCAAACTCTACGACACTTATGGTTTTCCCGTTTCCCTGACGAAGGAAATAACTGAAGAAGAAGGTCTTTCTGTGGACGAAGAAGGGTTTAAAATAGAGATGGAAAAGCAAAGAGAGAGAGCCCGAAAAAGCCACGAATTTGAAACGGAAGATAAGGTTGGATGGGAAATAGTAAAAGAGGCTGAAATGAAATTTGTAGGTTACGAGAAAGAAAAGTGCGAGAGTGAAGTTTTAGCCTATAGGAAAAAGGACGGAGATTTCGAACTTATTTTAAAAGAGACGCCGTTTTATGCCGAAAAGGGAGGTCAGGTAGGAGATACCGGAGTAATCGTGGGAGAAGGATGGAAATTGATAGTTGAAGACACCGTACCTTCAGATTTAGGCAATGTCCATAAAGGTAAACTCGAAGGGGAATTCAAGCTTTCGAAGGTAACCGCGGAGATAGACGTTGGAAGACGAGATGCGATAAGAAAAAATCACACGACCACACATCTTCTTCATAAGGTTTTAAAGGAAGTTCTGGGTGATTGGGTAAAACAGGAAGGTTCTTTCGTTGCTCCGGATCATTTTCGGTTCGATTTTACTCATCCGCGACCTCTGGAAGAGGAAGAGATAAAGCTGATAGAGCAAGAAGTCAACAAAGCGATTGTAAGGGAAATGAAAGTCAAGACGGAGGTGCTTTCCCTGGAAGAAGCAATGAAAAAAGGCGCGGTAGCTCTTTTCACGGAAGAATATGGAGATACTGTTCGCATGATTTCTATCGATAATTTTTCAAAAGAGTTGTGCGGAGGGACACACCTTAATAACACTATTGAAGCTGGTCTTTTTAAAATAACTTCTGAGACAGGTATAGCGTCCGGGGTTAGAAGAATAGAAGGGGTTACAGGCTTTTCTACTTACAGATGGATGAGAGAAACGGAAGATCTTGTCCAGGAGGTCGAATTTCTGCTGGATACAGACAGAAAAAGTTTGCCTAAGAGAATTGAAAAGGCAATGGCTTTGATAAAAGAACAAAGGAAGCAGATAGAAAAAATGGAAAGTCAGGCGGCCGAGTTGAAAGTGGGGGAATTGCTTGAGAAAATTACCAAAATCGAAGGCTATGACTATTTGGCGGCTAAAGTCGGAGGTAGCAAAGAATCTTTAAGAAAACTCGCGGGACAGTTAAAACAAAATATGCGGGAGGGCATCGGGCTTCTGGTGAGCGATTTCGAATCTTCCGTTTTTATTGTTATCTTTGTTGGAGAAGAAATAAAAGAAAAATTAAATGCCGGAGAATTAATAAAAAAAGTTTGCAGAATAGTTAAGGGTGGCGGAGGTGGTGACAGAGAAAGGGCGGAAGGCGGTGGTAGTGAAGTCGAGAAGATACCTGAAATGCTTGAAGCTTTTCCCGACATAGTAAAAGAAATGCTTAAATGACGATTTATAAAACAATCCTTTCCAAAAAGGACAGGGGAGAGAAAATGCTCGCGGCGCTTCTCGATCCTGATTCCGAAAATTTAATTGCTCTTGAGAAAAAAATAGAGTTAATTGAAAAAAGCGAAGTCGATTTTTTCTTTGTGGGCGGAAGCACAACATGGAATAATGATTTCGAGAGATTTGTCGAGCAAGTAAAGTCTATGGCTTCCAAAAAAGTTATCATTTTTCCGGGGTCGGCAGAGCAAATTTCTCCCGCGGCGGACGCGATATTGTTCCTGTCATTGATAAGCGGTGAAAACCCGCGATACCTTATCGGAGAGCAAATTAAAGCGGCACCTGTTTTAAAAAAACTCGATATAGAGGTAATATCTACCGGCTATATGTTGATCGACGGAGGAAGACAAACAACCGTTGAACTTGTTTCCGGAACAAAGCCGATACTTCAGAATAACATCGACAAAGTGCGAAATGCCGCGTATGCGGCTCAGCTTCTCGGAATGAAGATGGTGTATCTGGAATGCGGCAGCGGTGCCAGGTATACGGTCAAAGAAGATCTTATAAGAGAGGTCCGGAAAAACATCGAT
Source organism: uncultured bacterium (assembly GCA_964631335.1). Classification (GTDB taxonomy): domain Bacteria; phylum Hydrothermota; class UBA3072; order UBA3072; family UBA3072; genus JAFGHJ01. Next base: position 8,151 of record CAZVXD010000011.1, on the reverse strand, counting down.
ATTCCTCTGGTGGTAGGAGGAGGAATAAAAAACAAAAAAGAAATTGAAAGCAAACATAGGGCTGGCGCGGATATCGTGGTAGTGGGAAATGCGCTCGAAAAAGACCCGACAATCTTACTTTAAAAAAAATCAGCTCTCCAGAGCTTCGATAGTAAAGGGTTTGAAAGTCTTTATTGCCCTTTCTGTATTGACATATACAGGGCTTCTTGTTTTCACCGCGACAAATAATACATGGCGCGTATTTAAAGAGATGAATGTTCTTTATTTACCTTTGATTATTGTTTTACTCTCTTTGTATATTGTTTTTGAATCCTTCAGGATAAGGCTCATTGCCAGGGCGATTTCCGGTAAGTGGATTCCTTTCGGACGATGTTCTCAGGTGATTTTCTGCGGCGCTTTTCTTTCTGCGGTTACTCCTTTTCAGGCGGGCGGCGCTCCTCTGCAGGCTTATGTTCTCAATAAAGCCGGATTAAAATGGGGGACGGCTTTGCTTCTTCTTTTATTCAGAGGGATTTTTTATCTTGTGGGGATGTTATTATTTTTACCTTTTATAATGCCATTCTTTAGAGTCCAATACTCCGGCAGATCGATGCGGATTTTGTCTAAATATTCGATTTTTGCCTATCTGTTTCTCTTCGGGCTTTTGTTCCTTGTCCTTGCAATGCCCGGATTTTTTAAAAAGATCATTTATTCTTTTACTTTCAGGAAAGGAAAAACAACAAGAGGAACAAGAATAATGTTCAAGGTTTTAAAAGAAATTAGCATAAGCAAAGAGAAACTTTTAGATTTTCTGAAAAATAAGAAATTATTTGCGCTGGCTATTATTTTGACCACAGTTGTTGTTTACATACCCAATTATTCTATAGCGTATATGATTCTTAAGGGTCTTGGCATTAATGTGTCTTACGCGGAGACGATTTTCCGTCAGGTTTTTCTTTTATTCGCCGCGTTCTTTTTCCCAACTCCGGGAGCGGAGGGGATAATAGAAGGAGGCTTTTCAGTGTTATTCTACGCATCTGTCCCTCGTTATCTTATTGGAATGTTTACCGTTTTGTGGCGTTTCATTACCTACCATTTAGTTGTTATTGTTGGCGGTATTCTAACTTTAAAGATTTTAAATCTTACCGATATAATTAAAGAAGATTAAAAATTAAAAATCAAAATGTAGATTTTTAGAAACAGTTAAATTATAGAATGATTGAGTAGTTGAACAGGAAAAAACATTCGTGCTATTTGTGTGATTTGTTTTTAAAAAGTCAGGATATCAAAAAGTTTGGGGATCCGGAGGTTAAAGCGATAAAAATTTAGTTTATTTTGTGTGTTTAGTGGCTAAATAAGTTATCGTTTTCTTTATATTTTTGCGTACTATGTGATGACACTAATTAAAGCGTTCTTAAGACCCTTACTACTTTACCTAAAATCTTGATTTCCGACTTATGATAAACCTGAATATCGTACTCTGTGTTTGATGGTATTAAAATAGCAGTGCTTCCTACCTTCTCCATTTTTTTAAGGGTTATTTCTCCCTTTTTGCCCCTATTGTGAAAGATTGCAATAGCGTATACGTTTTTTATGTGAAGATCCACAATTGAAGTGTCTATCACCGCCCAATCGCCTTTTAGAATACCGGCATTTTTCATGCTGTCGCTTTCAACCTTCAGAAGAGCGAAATCGGCGCCTGTCGGCAAAATATCTTTTATATTTATATTTTTGCTTATGTTTTCGGGAGAAAGAATAGCGGTGTTTGGTTCCACTCCTTCAAGAAAGGGATATAATATTTTGTCGGGTTTTTCTTCAAACAGCAGACTGGGCGAAATGCCAAGTAGCTTACAAACTTTTCCCACTTTGGTTGAAGGAATCCCGTATTTACCTTTTTCCCATGCTTGAATAGTAGTCCAGTGCAAACCCAATTTGTTACCCATCTTTTTCAGAGTCCAGCCCCTGTTTTTTCTAAATTTTCTTAATTTTTTTCCTACTTCTTCTGTTTGTTTCAATCTTTTCCCCTATTTTTATTATAAAAATAATTTTAAATTCGCTTTTTTCTCTATAGCTATAATATAACTGAAATTTAGATTTCTGCAAGAGGAGGGAGCTAAAAAAAATACCTTGACAAATGGCGGAAAAATCAGTAAGATATATTGGTATTTATTTATTACGATAAATAACTATCGGTAATAAGAGGTGTATGAAATGCATGAGTTCGCGGAGTTCCGTGAAAAAGTTAGCGATTGGGAAAAGAAAAACCCCGAGTGTAAAAATAGCGCCGAGGAGTTGCACAGGCGTTTTGAGGTACTTAAGGAAGCGATAACGAACTCGTTGCCTTCTGTTGAAGAATACGTGGATAGCGTTGAAAAGCGCGTTGGGCAGCACCAGAAAAATGTAGCTAAAATTAGTGAAGCCTTAGCCGATTATCTGGGGCTGAGTCTAAAAGAGAAATTGGCCTTGAGGGCTGCCAGCAAATTGCACGATGTAGGTAAAATCTGTATACCTTCGGAGATACTTAATAAGCCCGGAAGCTTAACTCAGTTAGAGTACGATATAGCGCAATTTCATTCATATATTAGCTTTAAGGTTCTTTCAAAAGTCAAAGTTATGGAAGATGCGGCAAGAATGGTTCTTCAACATCATGAAAGAATCGACGGTTCGGGGTACCCTCAGGGCATAAGGGGAGATAAAATCGATATAGGGGCTAAAATACTTGCGGTAGCAGATGTTTTAGAAGCGATGACTGCGTCTCAGCCTTACAGGTTTTCTCACGATCTCAAGAAAACGCTGGAAGAAATTCTGACAGGTAGGGGTAAACAGTACGATCCCGATGTTGTCGACGCCTGTATGGAGCTTTTCGAGAGGAAAACTTAATTTGTAAAACCCTTTTTAATTTTTTATTCTCCTTCCCAGCCCGCAAGACGTGCCCACATCCACCAGGCTGCATAGCCTTTTTGATTTTCATTGATTGAATAAGTGTGTGATTCGCCTGTTTGGTACCAATCGACTCCTTCCGTATGAGCATCCTGCCATTTTTCAGCCCAGTTACCAAGGAAGGTACCACCTATTGTGCTATAGTAGTCACAATTATCGTCAACAAATTCGTAATAATTTCCGTCTGGATCGTTACGGTCAAAATCCGCAAAATCAAAAAGCCATTTATTGTTATTCCGGCAATATGATCTTATTGAGTCGTTCGCGGCTTTGATATTCGCGTCATCATTGATGTCGGCGTGCCCGGTCATATATATAAAAGTTGCCTGGGGATAATCTTCTTCCAGTTCCGTCATGGGTCCCAGATATTGATCCCATAAAACGCCCGAAGAATATTTGCTGCTGACCTGTGTGCACCATGACCACATTATGACGTTAACATCTGAATGAGATGGGTCGTCTAAATATTCCCTGGTTTCTTCTACCCAGTTAGGATAATAGCCGCAGTCGTGATCGAGCCAGCCATCTTCATAACCGTCTCCTTCCTCTAAATCGAGCGCTCCTCCAGTACCTCCATTATTAAAAGCGAAAATATCTTCCGGCAAAGAAAGCCCTTTTCCTCCGCCGTTGGCGAAATCGACCAGTCCTGCCATGCCGTTTGTAATCTGTTGTCCATGGGAAGTATGCCCGTAACCTATATGAAGTGTGTTTTTTGCTTCTTCGATCCATGCCTGTGGTATCTGTGTGATGTCGACACAGTGATGGTCGATCGTCGAACCGGTAATATCGAAGATGTCTTCTTCTTCGCAGGAAGCTCCGGTCATTAAAATTATTAGCAAAACTGTAAATGTAAGAGAAAATGTTTTTTTTATTTTTCCTCCTGTTTTTACTAATTATTGTCAGTATAAGCGTTATTTAATAAGATGTCAACTATTTAAGAGTTGAAGTTTCATGATTTTTTGAACTTTTATTCTTTTTAGATTAACAATTGCAAGGTTTACGAAGTTTCTTATCAGGATGATACTAACGTTGAATTTATACAAAAGGGAGCACCGACCATTCATAAGGAACGCGGTCAATTTTACCGCCGAGACGCCCTTCACAGCGGCAGTCCTCACTTTTTAATTCACGCTTAAGTAGTGCTTTGTAGTATTTAAACGGAAAAAACCATGAAACTCCAAGTTGGGAGGAGCTTTCCGGCATTAGCTTAAAAAAATTTTCGGGTGAGGTTTCGGGTGAGGTATAGAAGGAAAAGGGCTAAAAGATTTATTTTTTACAGTAGAGGGTTGACAGATGAACAATTCTATTTAACTTCTTTGCATTCGCATGATAAGAATTAAAGGAGGGAAAGAGAAATTTTATGCCAAGCGGAAAAAAGAAAAAAACAAAAAAAATAAAAAAACACAAAAGAAAAAAGAAAAGAAGAGCGGACCGTCATAAAAAGAAGAACCGTTAAATCTACTTTGTTTCCCAGTAGTAATTTGATTCTTTCGATTGTATCCGTATATACTTTTAATTGTATAAAGAAGAAGTATTCTATCTCAGAGCAGATGTTTTTTAGAGGTTGTTTTTGCTTTGGGAAATAATTATAATTGATATATTGACCTTAGATATTGAAAATTGGGAGAAGAAAGAATCCTGTTTAATAACAGATAAATTTTGTGGGATTTTAAAGTATATGTATTTGTTTTTATAGAAATTAGAAATACAGAGAAAATTTAAGAGGTAGCAAAGGATAAGGAGATAAATGCATATGGTAACACTAATAATTATTCAGTATTTCTTCGGAGGAGGGATAGGTGGGGTGCAGGGGCATAATGACGCTTTAACTTTTTCTATAGATTTTGGGAAATCGATAAACCCAACTTTGAATATCGGAACCAAGTTAACTATGTCTTTTACCGGCAATGCGCCCGACTATTACGATATCCCATTTTATTACTGGGGTGATCCGGGGCAATATTCTGAGGAGTTCTTTGCCGAATACAAAGAGAGAAACGAAGTGGGGGCTCAAGTAGTAGCAAGAAAATATTTTAAGAACTTTTTTTTAATCGGATTAACCGGATTTTCGATGCAAGAATATGTTACGCTGCCCATACAGGACAGTCTGGTTTATTTGCCTCTTTTCCCTGTTGGTGAAAGGGATGAGTATTCTTTGGTTTATGGAGCGGGAATCGGTGTAAGAATTGCAAAATTTGATTTTTGTTTTTCCTTTGCCAACAGATACGGTTTCTTATTCTACGTTACCCGTGAGTTTGGTTCCCATAGCCGAAAAAAACCGGATAACGGCGGGTCGGAGTAATCTCGCGAAAACTTGAAAAATTATAGAAAATAAGTATAATTATATTATTGGGAGGAAATTATAGAAAAAGAGATTCTCATAGACCTTTTAAGAGATCTGGCGCTTGGAGTTAATCATAAAGTTGCATATCCCGGCGGGCATCCTCTTATAAAAGAACAGCAGAAGAAGATAGTCGATACTATCAATTCTTTTGCGAGTGAAACTGCAGAGATTTCGTTTGTTTTCTTGGGAGATAGTATTATTGTGGAAGATATCAATGTTGATCTTGCAAACTATGCGAGCGTTCAAATATTCGTTAAAAGATTGAAGAGACTAAATGTTGAGAGTATGACTTTTGACACAAGCTGTAATGAAATGGATATAAACGGATTTTTAGATGTAGTGGCAAATCCCCCCAGAGATATAGGCGTTTATGAAGATATTAATACCCTGTTGATAGAGCGGAAAGCGGATAAAGTATATTTTAATACTGTTGAGTTTAAAATAAGGACGAAAGGAGAAGAAGATTACGAGAATGGAACCGGAGGAATCATCGAAGAGATCAAAGAAGAAGAAGAGTTCGACCTGGTCGATTTTCTTGAGAAGACCTGTGGGTTAAAAGCAGGCGATTCTCCAAAGATAGAGGCTGAGAAAGTTACCGGAGGACTTGTAGAAATATATAACAGCATGGCAGGGATTACGGATAAGGAAGAATTAAGGGCAAAAGAGGCGGTTTTCGAAGAAGTTATGGGTTCTATAAGCCCGGAAGCCAAGCGATTTATACTCCAGGATAAGTTAAAACTTAAACAAATCTCTTCCATAATAAAGTCGATTATAATGAGTTTTTCCGATGAAGAAATTGTGGAAATTTTTGTTAACAAGGTCCAGCTTCTCGGCATTTTTGACGCCGAGGATATACTTCTTAATCTTACTCCCGAAAGATTGGATGGCATTTTGCCCCAGATAAAGGAAAAGTTAAAGATGGCGGATATAGAGGACGAAAACATTTCAGGTTTAGAAGCGAAGCTAAAATTGAAAATTAGCGAAAAAGGACAAAAAACCGCTGGAGTTTCGGATAAGGAAGGCAAAAAATCTGAGGGTTCCGCGGTTAAAGGGATTACGTCCGATATTTCCGCATTTGTAAATGAGTTTGCCGGAAAGTCCGATAGGGAATACGGGGCAGATAATATTTCCAGGTTTTTCAGTTCGGTTTGCGTGCTGGGCAAAGAAGATAATAATAAAGCCGAAAAGATAAGTGAAGGTTTTGAAAGTTTTGTAAAAGAATTTATAAATCAGTTTGGTAAAGATAACTTGTTACGGGAAACTGTAAAGATTAGAAAAACATTTAAACAGGTTCCAAACAAACTGAGAAAAGAAATATTTGTAAGAATTATAAAAAGCAAAAGCCCATTGAAAATTCCGATGGTTAAAGTTTTGTTGCCTTTGATGGACGAGGAAAGTATTGTTTTTTTTATCACTACTTTAATAGAAGAAGATGAGAGAGAAACGCTGGAAGGTTTTTTATTCTCTCTGGATGAGAAAAAATTATCCGTTATCAAGAGGTTGGCTAAAGAAGCTTTAAGTAAACTGGGAATCGATGAATCGGGATTTTCAAAATTATGGAAAAGCTTAACTTCTCCTCCTAAAAATTTTAGAAGAAGCGGAGGGGTAAGCAGAAGAGCTTATGGTCGACTTGAAAACAAATTAAAAGCGAGCATGGATTTATCCGACATAAAGACCTTAATGGAGACTTTTTATAAAGGGCTCGCGTCGCAATCTGTGGAGGTAAAACTTAATGCCCTTTCTAATATGGAAGCACTTAGCGAGCAACTTTTTAAAGGAGAAAAAGCTGCTGTTATTCGAAGAATCGTCGATGATTTAATAGATTACGCGAGAAAGGAAAAAAATAAGGAAGTCTATATCAATTATATTGGCCTTCTGAGTCAAATAGGGCAGAGAAGCCTGATTATAGGATATGACTTTCTTGTTAGTTCTCTCATTTCTTTTTTTGCCGGTGAAGTTAACAATGTTGCTAAAGCGAAGATAATTATTCCTCGTTTAGCAGAATTCAAAACAAAAGAAGCTGTTAACGTTTTGCTTTCACTTTTATGGGAGAAGGATCTCAGAAAAATCGTAGTGGAGAAAGTTGAAGATTTTGGGGTGGAGTCTATTCCCTATTTAATGGATTTACTTAAGGATTCAGAGGACAGGGAAGTCAGATTTTCCCTGTTAAAAATAATTCAAGGTATCGGTAGCGGGGCTCTCGAAGTCGTCAGAAAATATCTTGGTGATAAAAGGTGGTATGTGAGAAGAAATGCTGTTTTAATTCTTGGCAATATTGGCAACGAAGAAGTGTTAGAAGATATTTACGCGTTAAAAGACGATCATGAGCAGGTCCAGATCGAAATAATAAGAAACCTCCGGCATATGTTGAAAGACAAATCCGAATCGTATTTATTATATTTTTTAGATTCAAATTATCCGGAGGTTCAAAAATACGCTGTTTCTGTACTTGCCCCCATGGTTACAGAAGAAGGGGTGACAGCCTTGAATAAAAGATTACTAATAAACAAATTTTCAAAAGGAGATGGTGTAGAGATCAAGAAACAAATTTGTAAAATTCTGGCAGATAAGGGTAGCAGTCAATCTGTTGAAGCTTTAATCCAGATAATAGACGCGAAAAAAGTTTTTGGGATACCCGAATTCCCTGAGGATCTTAGGTTTGAAGCGGTTAAAGCTGTAGCTGAAATAGGAGGAGTGCGAGCGGATGATTTTCTTAAAACGTTAAATCGTGACCGTTCCAAGCAAATTCGAAATTTCGTATCGGAGGTACAATGACGAAAAAAGAGATTCTTTCTTTGTTGAAAACGGATGAAGTTAAAGCGATTCGTTTATGGTTTACTGATATTCTCGGACGAGTAAAAGGTTTTTCGATTAGTCGCAGAGAAGCG
>CAZVXD010000010.1:0-32775 GCA_964631335.1 uncultured bacterium | reverse complement strand
CGTAACCTTCAAATTTCTGGAAGTAATCACTACTTTCTGGTGGTACGACGCGGAGGCGGATAAGGCACTAAAAAACGCGAAAGAAAAAGGCTTTCCACTCCCCGCGGAACCCGCCGAAGTCAGAGTCTGGGAGAAATATCGTCAGCAATGAGTAGAAAGTAGTTAGCAGTAACAAAAAAACAACCTTCGTGCCTTCGTGGCTAAAAGTCTTGTGATAATCTGCGACAATTATATTGTTAGAAGGTTAGAACGTTGGGGGTCGTAAGGGGAAAAACAAACTACAATTTCTACATTTTCTACATGTGAATATTCAAGGTGGAATTGGTTTTGAAACAAAAATCATTCCTCTGTTTTCTTTGTGCTCTTTGTGGTTAAATTAAGTCATGGTGGGTTGACGTTTCATAGAAAAATTATAATATTGCGTGATGATTAACTATTTCATCCGTCGTCTTTTAATGATAATACCGACGTTTTTAGGCGTGACGTTTATCGTTTTCACGATCACCAGGTTCGCTCCCGGAGGGCCGGTGGAAATGGCAATACTCCGTTATAAACAGATGCAGATGGAAGGTGGCGGCGGGGCTATGGGATCTCAGGGCACGGCGATATCCGAAGAAATGGTCGAAAAACTAAAAAAAATTTACGGGTTCGATAAGCCTTTTTATGTTTCATATTTCATCTGGCTCGGAAATGTTGTGCAATTCGACCTGGGAGAATCATACACATACTCAAAACCAGTATGGGAGGTAATAAAAGCTCGATTTCCCATTTCCATTCGTTTCGGGGTGGCGGGATTCCTGCTGGCATATCTTGTTTGTATACCCCTGGGGGTTTTCAAAGCCATTAAGCACGGCTCGACTTTCGATTTTGTGAGCTCCGCTCTGGTTTTTATAGGTTACTCCATTCCGGGATGGGTCGCGGGTATCGTCCTTCTCGTCCTTTTGGGCGGTGGCTCTTTTTTTAATATTTTCCCTCTGGGCGGAATCCACTCCATGAATTACGAAACCCTTTCTTTATGGGGTAAATTCTGGGATAACATCTATCACATGATTTTACCGGTATTTTGCTATACTCTCGGCTCATTCGCGTCTCTCACTATTTTAATGAAAAATTCATTAATTGAAAATCTCGGCAAAGATTACGTCAGAACCGCTTTCGCCAAAGGATTATCCGAAAAAACAGTTATCTTTAAACATGCGCTCCGCAACTCTCTGATTCCCATAGCCACTGGACTCGGCAGTGTTTTTACCATTGTTGTATCGGGTTCACTGCTGATAGAAAAAGTTTTTAATATCCACGGGTTCGGGCTTTTAGGTTATAACTCGATTTTAGACAGGGATTATCCGGTTATGCTGGGAATACTCGTTTTTTCTTCTATTCTCTATATGCTGGGAAATATATTTTCGGACTTTTTGTACTGCGTGATTGACCCAAGAATCAGACTGGATTGAACTTAAAATGAGAAAATCTTTCTTTTCTCCGCTGTTTATAAAAAGAATAAAGAAATTCAAAAGTTTTAAAAGAGGATACTACTCGCTCTTAATTATAGGTATCGCATATTTACTTTCTTTTTTCGCGGAATTCATAATAAATGATAACGCTCTGCTCATGAATTTTGACAAAAAAAAATTTATCACTCTTTACAGTGACGTTTCTTTTAAACAATATATTTTCGCGAAAGCGATAGAGACGCGTGATAAATATTTTAACTACAAGGCTTCTCTGGGAGAAGATACTTTAAACTCGAGCGACAAGAAACTGATTTCTCTGAAATCCGAATATGAACTTTATGACATGATAAGAAGAGATTTCGATAACCACCGCGCCCTGCGAAAGATCTTCGAGGAACAAAAAAGAGGAGATTGGGCTATACTCGCTCCCTATCCCTACGGACCGAATGAGAATTTGCTCGATGAGCTGGGAAATAGAAACCCGCCGACGGCACCGGACGGGAGAAACTTCCTGGGAACGGATGACAGGGGAAGAGACGTTTTTGCCAGGCTGGTTTATGGTTTTCGTATTTATATGACCTTTTCACTGCTTTTGACTTTATCCAGTTACATGATAGGCATATTTTTCGGAGCCATACTCGGTTATTACGGCGGGAAAGTGGATTTTCTGGGCTTAAGGTTCATCGAGATATGGGCTTCGATTCCTTTTCTTTTCACGGTAATGGTTTTATCTTCTATAATGATTCCGAATTTTACGGTTCTGATTGTGATTCTTTCTCTTTTCGGATGGATCTCGATGGCAAGATATGTAAGAGCTGAATTCTTTCGCGAAAAATCGAACGACTACGTCCAGGCTGCCATGGCTGTGGGTGTTAGCGACAGAAGAATAATTCTTTCCCATATTCTGCCTAATTCTCTGACTCCGGCAATTTCTTTTCTTCCGTTTACTATTATTTCCGGAATATCCGTTCTGGCGTCCCTGGACTTTTTAGGGTTTGGCTTACCGGAACCGACTCCAAGCTGGGGACAGCTTCTATCTCAGGGTATTTCCAACTTAAGTTCCTGGTGGTTAACTTTTTCCCCCATGGCTGCCATGTTTATAACTTTAATGCTGATCGCTTTCATAGGCGAAGCGGTCAGAGAAGCTCTGGACCCGAAAATTTACTCCAGAATGAAATAATCGATCTATGGAAAAGAACCAGTCGAAAGAATTATTAAAAGTAGAAAACCTGAAAACTCGTTTTATGATCGAAGAAAAAAAAGCTCCGGCTGTCGATGGTCTGGATTTCAGCGTTTTTAAAGGTGAATTCTTCGGAATAGTGGGAGAATCCGGTTCGGGCAAATCCGTTACAGCCCTGTCTATTTTGCGGCTAATCCCCGACCCTCCCGGAAAAATCTCTCACGGCAAAATCTTTTTCAGAAACAAAGACCTTTTGAGTCTTTCATGGGAAGATATGCGAGAAATTCGGGGAAACGAAATTTCGATGATTTTCCAGGAACCCATGACTTCTCTAAATCCTCTTTTTACTGTAGGCTTTCAGATCATGGAACCCATTATACTGCACAAAAAGTTGGACAAAAAAGAAGCAAAAGAAGCAGCGATAGAAATGCTTCGGAAAGTGGGAATTCCTTCTCCCGAACTGCGGGTGGACGATTATCCGCACCAGTTTTCCGGAGGAATGAGGCAGAGAGTAATGATCGCGATAGCTCTATCCTGCGATCCCAGCCTTTTGATAGCGGACGAACCCACAACAGCGCTCGACGTAACCGTACAGGCTCAAATTCTGGAGCTGATGACGGAAATAAAAAATAAAAGAAAAGACTCCGCGATTATTCTGATTACGCATGATTTAGCAGTGATAGCGGAAACCTGTGACAGAGTTATGGTTATGTACTGCGGTAAAGTACAGGAAGTGGCAAGCACAATCAATTTGTTCGAAAACCCGCTTCATCCATACACAAAAGGCCTGATGGCGTCTATTCCTTCTTTAACAAAAAAGAAAAAAAGGCTTAACGTCATTAAAGGAAATGTACCGGGGATTTTGAGCTTTCCCCCGGGCTGTCCTTTTCACCCCAGATGTGAATATCGAATGCCGATATGCGAGGAAGCGGTGCCGGAATTACTGGAAATCGAGAAAGGGCATTTTGTCCGATGCCATCTTTATAACCACAAAGGTAAGCAGTAATGAACGATTTCAAAAAAACGAGATTAAACCAATTGGAAGAAAAGAAAAAACTCCTTCGGGTAAAGAATGAAGATAAAAAAACTTTAATCGAGGTTCAAAATTTAAAAACATATTTTCCGGTTGTGGGAGGGGTTTTCAGAAAAGTTACGGGATACATTAAAGCGGTCGACGGTGTAAGTTTTTCAATAAACAAAGGAGAAGTCTTCGGACTGGTGGGAGAAACCGGCTGCGGAAAGTCGACGATAGGAAAGACCCTCGTAAGGATTCTCGAACCTACTTCAGGCAACATATATTACTACGATAAAGTCAACCTGCGAAACAACCAGAAACAGAAAGTAAAAATCGATTTAGCTAAATTAAACAGAAAAGAAATGATGCCCTATCGTTCCAAAATTCAGATGATATTTCAGGACCCTTATTCCTCGCTCAATCCGAGATTTACAGTTGGGGATATTATAGAAGAACCTTTAACCGTTCACAGTGGAAAAAGAAAAGAAAACAAGGATACCGTAAAAGAACTTTTAGAGAAAGTCGGGATGAGTGAAGAACACATTTACAGATACCCTCACGAGTTTTCGGGAGGACAGAGACAGAGAATAGGTATCGCGCGGGCTTTATCAACAAATCCCGAACTTATTATCGCCGATGAGCCGGTTTCAGCTCTCGATGTTTCTGTCCAGGCTCAGGTTATAAATTTGATGCAGGATTTACAGGACGAATTCCGCGTTACTTATATTTTTATCTCTCACGATTTGTCTGTCGTTAAACACATAGCGCGTCGAATAGCCGTAATGTATCTTGGTTTTATTATGGAAATCGGACCGGCTGAACAAATTTACAAGAATCCTCTCAATCCCTATACAAAAATCCTGCTATCGTCGGTACCCGAAGGAAATCCAAGAAAAAAAGCAAAAAAACAACCGCTAAGAGGAGAAGTCCCTTCTTCTCTCTATAAACCTGAAGGCTGCTGTTTCCATCCCAGATGTCCTATCGCACAGGAAATTTGCAAAAAAGAAGACCCTCTGTTAGAAGAAAAAACCCAGGGGGTCTCCGTTAAATGTCATTTCCCGGGGGAGTTCTGAAGGAAATAAAAACTAATTTCTCAGCGATTAAAGATTACAGGCATATCCTATTTTCGCAAAAAAACATCTGTCGGTTTGCGTGGTGCTTATAAAATTATCACCGTAATAGTCGTCGGCATATCCAATATAAAAAGCTGTGTGAGGATTTATCTTATAAGAAAGCAGCATCTGGCTTAATAAATCCCTTTCTTCAGGCAGTACTTCATCGGTGTAAAGGTCCGGATTCTTTTCATAAACAGCGTATTGGAAAATCGTTCGTATATATAATCGTTTGTTGACATGATAAATCAACTTAATATATTCCCTGTTTGCCGTATACAGTCTGCCGCCGTCTACCTCCAAACGTTCATAATAATGGTCAAGATTGACCGAAAAGCATGATAATATTTTAAAAGTCGCGCTCACGCCTAACTGCAAACCCTTTCCCTGACTTACATTATCGTAATCGATTCTGTTGCCGAAAACGCTCCAGAGATTGCAGGTAATCCACTTAGCCGGTTGTCCGCCTATCCAATAATTCAAATAACTTGTATTAAATTCCTCTCTCTCGTAGCGGTCCTTCGACAATTGTCCGTAAACACCACAATATGACTGAAAGGGTCCGTTGTAGTTAATATTCGCCTTTAATTCTTTTCGCGCCGTATTGCCCTCGTAATCCTTTCCAAAATCGGCACCCAGGTAAACGTTTATCCAGTTAAACCAGTGCCCGGGTCCGGCTCTCCAGATATACTCTCCTCCCACATCCGCGTATCTGTACCCGACCTGATTAATAAAACCGAGGTCGGAGCGAAAATCCGGACTCATCTGTTGATAAGTACCGAATAAGTTGTACTTTTCGGTATTATGCGAATAATTCACGCAAAGACCTTCACCTCCGAATCCGCCGATTGTCTGTCCGTGTTTTAAAGATATGCTGTCGGGATACCGGGTTCTTGTCTCCAGAATCTGCCATCTCACATGGTCTCTTTTCCCCAGACGAAAAATGCCGTCTAACCCCAGCAGGCGGTTGTAATAATCCTGCCCTTCTCTGTCGGTAAATAACAAACCTATATTAGACGACTGCCTGTAGTCACGCAGGTATCTGAGAACTGTTCCATAAGACCTCATCTCCAGAGTATCGGCATCCGATCCTTCGAGAGAGGGAATAACCAGATTGGTAACAGCGTCCTGAGCCGTGAAGAACCCTACCGTATTCGCTCCTTCTTTTCCCGTCAGCTTAATTCCGTAGTTCGGATCAGCCAGAGTTCTCGTGTGAACCGCGTCGATACTGCTTTCAAAATATTCTTCTCCTTCCAGGAAGAAAGGTCTTTTTTCGGGATACCATAATTCAAAAGGATTATTCACGTCAACCTGTATTACATCCGATTCTATGGTTGAAAAATCGGGATTAAAAGCCGCGCTCAGCTTGAGATTGTTTGTAATACCCCAGCTTGAAGTAATCCCGGGTTCAAATGAATATTCGGTATTAAATGGTCCGGAAGCGCCCTTTTCTCTATTTTGCATAATCAGGGAAGTAAATGTGGAAATTAGTTCGATATCTCTACCCGGCACAACATCATCGAAGCCCGTCAATTTTCTCAGCTGACAGAAATAACAATTGTTGTTTCTGTCTCTGGGGAATGAACCTATATGATGCCGCACTTTTCTGGGATAACTTCTTACCGCGTCGAATCCCCATACCTGTTTCCCTTCCTTGCGGGGAAATTTTAAAGAACTGAATGGTATTGCCATCTCGACAATATAGCCTTCTTCGGTGATTCGCCCTTCGGATTCCCAGATCGCATCCCAGGAATCTCCGCCTCCCGAGGTGCTCTCGATTATATCAGCCTGAATTCCCAGCGGATTGCAGGCAAAATCATAACATCTTCTTTCATCATTGAACGTGTCGAATAAAATCAGAACCCAGTCGTCTTCCCAGATATTATCTCTTTCGCAAACGTGAGCTCTAATCTGTGAAGGCTCAGGGTCGAAGGCTTTAAAAGCGACATAAATATTCGAATTATCGTAAGCGAGATAAACTTCGGTTTTTACGGGAGCGGGAATATTATGCCCCGGATCGACCTCTATATTCGCGTCTATTTTAACCGCCCGACTCCAGGCATACTCATCGAGATATCCGTCGATATTTATTACGGAATCGGTTCTCGGAATATTCAGGAGGGAGTCATTCATGGTTCCCGCGCCGGAAGCTAAAACAGTAAATCGCGAGTAAATCAAAAACAGAAAAAAGATACTTAGCCGGGGACTTTTTATCGAAAATAATTTTTTAAGACTTACAATAATTGTACTCATTGATTTTCCTCTTCTTTACTTTTACATTATATTGAGAATACGAAATTTGTCGAGGGTATTTTTTCAAATAGCCACAAATACACAAAGATTTTTTGTTGTTTTTTCAACGCCCTAACGCTTTTACGCATTTACGCACCAACTAAATTAAGTAACAATAAATAACAGCCCGGTACAGTCATTCTTCCTTACGGGACAGGCGAATTACACGAATTGCTTTTTAACCGCTATCTGCCCACTATTCTTCTATTTTTCTTGAACTTTTATTCCACCGTTCGTAGTCCTTGCGTTTATTACTTCTCCGCCTTTGCCCATTTTTCCCTTGAGGTATTTGTTCTTTTCTTTTGAAATAATCTCCATGTCCATATCGCCCAAATCTATCCCTCCGTTAACGGTTTTCAGTTCAAGAATACAATTAAAAGATTGGGGTAAACGGATTGTTACAGCGCCATTGGTAGTGCTGAGTTCCGTTCCTCCTTTTCTTATGCCTTTCAATTCCGCTTCGATAGCTCCGTTTGTGGTTCTCAATTCCTTTATTTCGTCACTTTTAGCTTTTATGTAGCCGTTTGTTGTCGAGGCTGCGACAAAGCCATCAACATTTTCAATTACTATTTTGCCGTTTGTACTCCGCGCCTCTATATCTCCTTTTGATCTATCGACTTTGATTTCCCCATTCGTCGTGCGTAACAAAGAAGGGCCTTTTGTCCCCTTTAAAAACATCTTTCCGTTAGTGGTATTGACTTCCGAAATCACGACATGCTCGGGTACCTTAATTTCGTAGTCGACATTAACCCTGCCGCCGGTAAATTCGCCTTTTAAAACCCACTTAAGAAAATTCCAGATGCCAAAATCAGTATCTTCTTTTCCTTTCTTATCTCCGGAATAAACAGTGGCAATTTCCATTTCTTTATCTTCGATTGTCACATCCACACTGACTTTTGCTAATTCTTTCATGCTTTTGTTCGAACCTATAATCGCGAAAACCTCGACTTCTTTTTTATCCCAGCTCTCGATATCTATTGTTCCGTTTCGGCTGTAAACAGTAATTTGCGTCCCCGGGGTTACTTCATAAGTTTTACGGAATTCCGTTTTATAATCGTATGAGCTCTCCGCCGGTAAAGAAGATAAAACAAAAACCAGTAGAACGATAGCAAAGAGCAATATTTGAAGATTGTTTTTCATTTTTTTCCTCCTTTTTTTACTCTGCAGTTAATTCACCTGTCAATCTTTTAATTTTATAAATAGATAAATACCAATCAAACCGAGCCTGAGTCATCGAATACTCCGCTTCCAGTAAATCTTCTTCAGCTTCTAAAAATTCTATCACCGAAGCTTCTCCTAACTTATATCTTTCGTTAGTGGCTTCATGGCTTTCTTTCGCGAAGTCCACTGTCACCCGGGCAAGACCGAGTTTTTCTAATGTTTCCTGATAACTCAAATATTCGTCTTCAACAGCCACAGCGAGCTCCCTTTCTCTATCCGATAAATTTATATCAGCCAGATCTTTTTTCAAGCGATTTATAGTTAAATTACTCCATCTCGAAAAACCTGTAAATATGGGTACGGTTACAGCCAGACCGACCGAATAATCATAATTATCTTCCAGAACAGACTTTGTCGGGAAATTATCCCCTGCATATTGAAAGTCCGCGAACAAAGAAATAGAAAATAGATCCTTCGTTGTTCCGCCCAATAAATCGTATTTTGCCGCGCTGCTTTCCGATTTGTATTTATTGTAAAGAGGATCGCTTGACATAGCCATATACAAAATTGAATCTTTTGCGGGAACTTCGAATTCTATTTCAGGCTCTTCAAGCTCCAGAGAATCCTTCGCGGTTAATCCCAAAACGTTATTTAACATCAAAGCGGAAACTCTTGCTTCTTTTTTTGTTTCCAGAAGATTTATTTTTGACTGATAGTAATCGACCTGCGCTTTTAGAACTTCGGCTTTCGAAGCAAGTCCGAGAGTCTTTTTTTCTTCTACCAGACGAAGATTTTTTTCTGTCCTCATAACTCCCGCATTTCTGCTTTCAAGCAGCTTCTTCATCATCAAAGTTTTTAAGTATCGAAAAGCGATATCGTATATTATGCTGTTTTGCGCCTCAACGAAGGAAAAATAGACGGAGCTGTTTTTGTAATGAGCTCCCATCGAGCTAAAAAAATCTCCGGGCCCTATTTCCCAAGCAGCGGAAAGGCTGTAGCCGCTTGTTGTATCGAAGGAAGAAACCCCTTCGGTTTCACTATGAGTTCTTATCCATCTGTACCCTCCGTTTACCTCCGGTAAAAGTTCGGAATGAACGAAAGAATTGGTTTTTTGTTCTATGTAAAAATTCTTTTTCGCTTTAAGGTATACCGGGCTTTTTTGCAGACCCATTTCTATAGCGTCTTTCAACGTTAAATTAACAGCAAACAAAAGAAAAAAGACCACATCAACCTCCTTCAATTTCTCCGTCTCTTATTTTGATTATTCTTTCTGCTTTTTCCGCGAGTTCCATTTCATGGGTTATAAGAATGACGGTTCTTCCCGCGTCACTCAGTTCTTCGAAAATAGAAATTATGGCCTCTCCGGTTTTAGTGTCCAGGTTTCCAGTCGGTTCATCGGCAAGAATTAAATTTGGCTCTCCCACAAGCGCTCTCGCGATAGCGACTCTCTGACGTTCGCCTCCGGAAAGCTCACTCGGGAGATGTTCTTTTCTGTGAGCCATACCGACTTTTTCTAAGGCTTCGATAGCCATTTCATCTCTTTTTTTTCCGTTTGTGTCGCGGTAAAGAAGCGGCAGTTTGACATTTTCCAGAACATTTTCTCGAGACAGCAAATAGAAAAACTGGAATACAAAACCTATTTCTCTGTTCCTGAAAGCGGAAAGTTGATCGTCGGAATAAGTCGACACTTCCTTCCCTTTATAAAGATATTCGCCGCTGGTCGGCAAATCGAGACACCCAAGAATATGAAGCAGCGTGGATTTACCTGAACCGGAAGGACCGATAATTGCGATAAACTCTCCTTCCTTTACTTTGATAGACATATTTTTTATCGCCTCTACTTTTTTTTCTCCCATAGAATATTCTTTTCTTACTTTTCTTGTTTCTATCAATAATTTACTCATAGCGCAGACACTCCACAGGTTTTAAATTTGCCGCTTTTTTCGCGGGAAAATATCCGGAAAAAACCGAAATAACAAGAAGAACAATAACTGTTATTACAGGTATCTCGTAAGACATCGTAGGCTTCCCTATAAATTCAAATATACCTGTTTCGGGGATAAAAGAACAGAACCATACAAGAGACATGCTGAAAAACAGCCCCAGCGCTCCGCCGATCGCAGATAACAAGAGCGATTCAAAAAGAAACTGACGCAGTATATCGGATTTTGTGGCTCCCACCGAGCGCTTAACTCCTATTTCCCTGGTCCTTTCATCCACTATAAAATACATAATATTAGCAATCGCGGCTCCGGCGATAAGTAAAGTCATTGCTCCGACGATGGAAAGGAAAATTTCTATTCCTCTGGAAATCTTACGCGTCATTTGTTCCTGTTCGGCAACATCCCAGGTTCCCAGGGCTTCCTTATCCCGGGGATCGAATTTATACTTTTCTCCTAAAACTCTGCTGATTTCTTCCTGTGCTTCTGTTGACAAATCGGCAGACACGGGTTGATAAACCATGTTATTTATATAAAGCCAACCGTACATTGTTTTAAAAGTCGAGTAGGGAATAAAAACCGCGTTCTGGTCGTTACCCGAATAACAATTTGTCTGGATTTTCTTCTTCATGACTCCGATAACCGTAAAAGGAATTCCGTTCAGAAGAACTCTTTTTCCTACGGCTTCCGCATGTCCGAATATCTTTTCCTTTTCTTCATCTCCCAGAAAAATGACTCTTCTTCTTTTTTCTACGTCAAGTTTGTTTATAAACCTTCCCGCTCCCGCGTCTATGGACCTCATCTCGCCATAGGACGCGTTTACCCCGCAGACCTTAGCGTTCCGCAGGATTTCTCTGTATTTTATGGTTTGATTCCAGTGTATGTATTCGGGAGAAGCTTTTTTAATTATATCTATTCTTTCCTTCAAGAGTTCCGCGTCTTCGGGAACAAATCTAATATTTCTGCCGATACCCAGACCTTTATACGGAACACTCGTCTGCCCGGGCCAGAGGATACCTATATGCTCGCCCAACCCTTTCAAACCCTTTTCAATTTGTGTCATAACTCCAACTCCGAAAGCCATGTTAAGAACAATAGCGATGGTTCCCCAGGAAACTCCGAAAATAACAAGCAGAAATCTCATCCTATAAGCTCTGAAGTCCTGAGTCAATTGAGTCAAAACTCTTTTCATTTTTTTATACCCTCTCCTTCGGAAAGACCGGAAACAACTTCTATGTTTAGACCGTTAGATAGACCTGTTTCAATTTCTTTTTTTTCTCCGTTTGCCAGGTAAACGAATGTCTTTTCTTCTTCAAAATTTACCGCGCCTTCGGGGATTACCAGCACATCGTTCCGTTCGTCGATAATAATATCGGCAGTCGCCGAATAGCCTATCCGAAGAGGCTTGTTTCCCTTTTCAGTAACTATTATTTCAATATCAAAAACCGTAGCCCCTTCCTTATTCCATGCTTTCGGAGCTATAATATCTATTATTCCGTAAATTTCCTCATCAGGTATGGCACCCACCGTTATTTTTGCCTTCATTCCTTCCTCCAATCTTCCCACATCTATTTCATCGACAGTGCCTTTGAATAGTAAATCCTGGAGTCGCGCGATCTTCATAAGTTCGGTTCCCGGCTGATAGGACGTAAGCGGAACCACCGGATCACCGATACTTACTTCCCTTGAAAGAATTGTTCCTGAAACGGGAGACCTGATTACGGCATCGAGCTCCGTTCCCCCAACCTTAGCACTTCCTTTTTCCATGAGATCCAGCCTCTGCTTCGCCAGATTGTAATCGGATTGGGCTTCCTGCAGATCCTGCTGCATAATTTCGTATTCCTTATCCGATATCAAATCTTTTTCGAAGAGAGCCCGTTTTCTTTCAATATCTTTCTTGGCGTTTTCCAGACGAATTTCCGCCACCCTAACCTCTTTTCTGACCGAAGCAAGTTCAAAAGGGGTCGGAGTTGGACTTATCTCAAAAATAGGATCTCCCTTTTTAACCTCATCCCCGATTTCCACGAACACCTTTTTTATCACCCCTGAAATAGTAGACTTAACACTCGTCTCATACTTTACTTCGATTGTACCGAGCGCCACAGCCACATCCCTGATATCGCCTTTTGAAACCTTTGCAGAAGAATTTAAATCCTCTCCTCTCCTACCACGCCCCAAACCCGCGACAAGAAATATCACCACCACAACCAATACCCCCATAAAGATTAACTTCTTTTTACGAAACATACTCCGACCTCCTTTACTATTTCAAAATTCAAACCTCTAAACACCTTTCCATGTTTGACAGCAGACAATTAAAAAATGTTTCAGAAAACACTTCCCGACCCACTCGCAACCCACACAGAACATCAACCTAACCACCAAACAATCTTTTGTATTAATTCAATAATACAAAAGTATTGTAATTGATTTTTTGTCTTTTGTCAAGGATTTTCTTTGTTGGTAATCCTTTTTTACATCGGCAATGACCAGAGGGGCTGCTGGAAAGGTTTGCGTGCCTGGGGGTTCACCCCATGGAATAATAGTAGCTTATTCCACGGGGCGGGCGGGCACGGTCTCAAACACTAAAATGAGCAAGGAGTGCTGCTCAGGAAAATACCTCGGAAACCGAGCGGGCACGGTCTTAATCACCAAAATGAGCAAGGAGTGCTGGAAAGGTTTGCGTCTCGGTGAGCGGGCACGGATTCTTGAAATGGCAACATTTCAAGAAGAGCGAACCCGAGAGCCGAGTGGCAATTCCCTCGCGGGGGGAATTGACCACGTCTTTCTAGAACAGTACTCCTTGCGAATCAACCCGCCGGGGAAACTGACTGCGGTTTTTCGGAGTAGTACCTCTGCATATAAACAGAATCAGGCGTTGAATAGTGAAAAGATTTTTTTATTACAAAGTCAGGCGGGGCCAACAAACAAATCTTGTAATAATCTGCCTGCCCTGTAGTGAGGAACGACCGTTCAGGGTGTAATCTCGTGGTTAATATCTTAGGGTTTCGGATTTGGGAGTGGGGTTTTAGCAAAAAAACTACAATTGCTACATGTCCTACATGTGAATATTGGGGTGGGGTTGGGTTTTTAACAACATTATCTTTTTCTTCGTGATCCTTGCGTACTCTGGGGTTTAAAAAATCTTGTGATAATCTGTGTAATCTGTGGTTAAACTCGGGGATATGGGGTGGGGTTTACGATTCAGGCGAAAGGATTTGAGTCAGCGTTTCCATTTCCTCTTTTGTTCTCTTTTCGGTAATCGAAACGAGAAGATGGTCTTTCCATTCTTTTTTGAATTTTCCGAGGTCGATGCCTACAAGATACCCTTTTTTAATTCCCTTTTTAATCGCTTTTCTTACTCCCGTAGGTATTTCGACAACAAACTCTCTGAAAAAGTTTTGTTTGTAAGGAAGCTTGAGCCCTGCTTTCTGTAATTCTTCGGCGAGATAATGCGCTTTCTGAGTCGTCTTGTTAGCTACATCTCTTATTCCTTCCTTGCCATGTAAAGCGAGATAAATCGCGACGGAGAGAGCGCAAAGCTGCTGGTTTGTGCAAATGTTGGATGTAGCTCTTTCTCTTCTTATGTGCTGTTCACGGGTTTGCAGAACCATTACATATCCGTCCTTCCCTTTTTTGTCGACCGTTTTTCCCGCTATCCTCCCGGGTATACTTCTTATATATTCTTTCCCGGATGTAAATATCCCGAGATGAGGTCCTCCTAAACTCATGGGAAGACCCAGACACTGCCCTTCCGCGGTAGCGATATCCGCTCCGAATTCTCCCGGAGTTCTAAGCAGTCCGAGCGAAATCGGATCAAAATGCAATATTACGATAACACCGTATTCTTTTGCTCTTTTTACGAAAACTTCTACATCTTCGATATTACCTAAAAAATTGGGATTTTGAATTGCTATACAGGCGGTTTTTTCGTCGATTTTTTCTATCTCCCCGGCATTCGTAATTCCGCCGTCAAGGGGTATCCTTTCAATTAAAAAATTTTTACCAAGATATGTTTTTGCTGCCTCGGTATAATTAGGATTAATGCCTTCCGAGAGAATAACTTTCTTTCTGCTCTCGTTTATCCCCAGAGACATGAACACGGCTTCGGCAAGAGCTGTCGCTCCGTCATAAATAGAAGCGTTCGAAACATCCATTCCCGTCAAACCGCAGACCAGGGATTGATATTCATAAATTGCCTGAAGGGTCCCCTGAGAAACTTCTGCCTGATAGGGAGTATAAGAAGTGTAAAACTCGGATCTTCCGGTCAGGTGTTTTATAACCGAAGGGATATAATGATCGTAAACTCCGCCTCCCGCAAAAACAATCAAATCGCTGTTATGTGCAGAAATTTTCTGTATTTCATTTTTTATTTCCGATTCAGACGCGGCGGGCGGAATGTTTAAAGTTTTTTTTGATTGCAACTCCTCAGGAATCGCCGAAAGTATATCTGATATACTCCGACCTATCGAGCCGAGCATTTCTTCCCTTTGTTTTTCGTTTACGGGAATAAAATTCACTCTTCTTGAATTACTTTTTTATATTCGGCGGGCGTAAGCAGGGTGTCTAATTCCGCCGGATCAGATATTTTTATTTGTACAATCCAACCGCTATCATAGGAATCCTTATTTATCAACTCCGGCTTTTTTTCTAAGTCTTTATTAACTTTAACGACTTTCCCTGAAACAGCCGCGTAAAGATCTGTTACTGTTTTTACCGCTTCGATTGTGGCTATCGAATCTCCCTGGGCAACTTCCTGTCCCACTTCCGGTAATTCTATATATACGATATCCTGCAACTCGGATTGAGCGAAGTCTGTTATCCCTTCGGTAATTTCTCCGTTTTCTTTCCTAACCCATTCATGATCTTCCGTATACAAAAGATCCTTCGGTACTTTTGCTTCCATTTTACCTCCATCTTTATATTCCTTCTTTAACCCCTGTCCTTTTGTTTATTTAGAAACCCTTTTTTTCGATGTTCCGTTCTTCCAGAACGGCAATTTCACAATTTCGCCTTGCGCAAGCTTATTTCTTATTTCTATTTCTACTTTTGTCCCTTCCTTTTTATACTCGCTTTGTACATACCCCAGAGCAATAGAAGCATCCAACGTCGGGGAAAAATTACCGCTGGTTATTACGCCTATTTTTTCTCCTTTTTTCAGAATATTATATCCATGCCTCGGGATTCTCTTTCCCGGAACCACAATACCCACAAGTTTTCTGTTAGTCCCTTCTTCTTTTTTCTTCAACAGCTGCTTCTTGCCGATAAAATGGTCTTTACTAAAAGAAACAACCCAGGAAAGGTTAGCTTCGAGCGGCGTGGTTTCTGTGGTTATATCGTTACCGTATAAGCAATAGCCCATTTCAAGCCGCAGCAAATCTCTCGAGCCTAAACCACAGGGGGAAATATCATATTTTTTCCCTTCTTCCATAATTACGTCCCATATTTTTTCCGCTTCTTCACTTTTGCCGTAAATTTCGAATCCGTCTTCACCCGTATAACCGGTCCGTGAAAGCAAAACCCGTATATTAGCTATTTTTTCTTCTTTGGAATGGTAAAAACTTAAAGCAGAAACATCCTTTTCCGTAAGCCCATTAATGATTTTCTCCGATAAAGGTCCCTGCAGCGCGATCTGAAAATATTCCTTGCCGGCATTTCTTGCTTTTACCTGACCCTTTTTATGTTTTAAAAACCACTCGAAATCCTTTTTCTGGTTTGAAGCGTTAACAACAATTAAAAATTTATTTTCTAAATTATACACCACCAGGTCGTCTATTATTCCGCCTTTTTCATTCAGAATAACCGTATATTTCGCCTGGAAGTCTTCAAGTTTAGAAATATCGAACGCTACAAGGTGGTTAACAAATTCAACGGCGAGCTCACCCGAAACCTCGATCTCTCCCATGTGAGAAACATCGAACAATCCCGCGGAATTACGCACGGCTTTCGTCTCTTCGAATATAGATGAATATTGCATGGGCATTTTATAACCGGCGAAGTCTACCATTGAGGCTTTTAGTTCGAGATGTTTTTTGTGTAAAGGCGTAATGTTTTTTTGTCCCATTTTGCGTTACTCGAAATTAGTATCGTTTATAGATTAATTTTGTCAAGGCCTCAGCCGGCAACTTCTTTTTTTTCTTCTTTCACCAAAATCAGCAGCAATATGGAAGCGAGACCGGCAAGAGCTGCGCCATAGGAAAAAGCAGCAAAAGAACCGAATCTCTGCCAGATCAAACCAAAAAATACACTCGATGGAAAAGCCGTAATCCCTACAGCCAGATGATAAAAACCAAACGCGGTACCTTGAAAAGTATCCCCGACAAGATCGCTGACAAAAGCTTTTTCCACTCCTTCAGTAAGACCAAAATATACCCCGTAAAGAGCAAACAATCCCCAGATATGAAATACCTGTGAGGAAAAACCAAAACCCAGATAGATAAGCGCGTACACAATCCAACCGCTTACAATAACTTTCCTTCTGCCTGCCTTATCGGACCATTCTCCCCCCGGAATCGACGTGGTCATTTTTACAAAATGAAGAACGATCCATAAAACCGGGATAAGAGAAGTAGAAATCCCGGCGTCTTTTGCCCTTAAAATAAGAAACGCGTCCGATGAATTTCCGAGTGTAAAAAGAACAAGTATTAAAAGATAAACCTTGAAATTATTTGAAAGCAAGGAGAACTTAAACTCTATATTTTTTTCTTTTGCCTCTGACTTCTTCTCTTTGACAAAGAAAAAAACTACAAGAATAGTTATAATACCGGGCAGTAAAGCCCAGGCGAACAAATTTTTAAGGCTCATACCGAACCTTAAAAGAATTACAGCGCAAATTGGACCGATTATCGCTCCGGCGTGATCCATCGCCCTGTGAAAACCAAAGGCTTTTCCTTTTACTTCTTCGGCTGTGGACAGCGAAATCAAAGCGTCCCGGGGAGAAGTTCTTACCCCTTTTCCAAAACGATCTACAAACCTTATTATAGCGACCTGCCACCAATATCTGCTTACCGCTATTACAGGCCTACCTAACGCCGCAAGGGAATAGCCAAAAAGAATAAGCGCTTTTCTTTTCTTCAGTTTATCCGAAATCCATCCGGAAAACAATTTAAGAAGGCTGGCAGTCGATTCCGCCGCTCCCTCGATAACCCCTAAAACTCCGGCACCGACACCCAAAACAGAAGTAAGAAAAATCGGAAGAAGAGGATAAATCATTTCGCTCGCCGCGTCGTTTAGGAGACTGACAAAACCCAGAGCTTTTACATTTTTGGGTACGTCCTTAAATACTTTCATAAATTAATTCCAAAAAATACTTATGTTTAAATACTGTAATGTCAAGGGACGATCTCGTTCTGACACCCGCCCATTTTTTTAATAAAATTTCACAGGTAAAAATCAGCAGTCTTGCGTTAAGGAAAGCGTCTCGGAGGGTGAGCGGGCACGGATTCTTGAAATAATACCATTTCAAGAAGAGCGAACCCGAGAGCCGAGTGGCAATTTCCTCGCAGGGGGAATTGACCACGTCTTTCTCGTACGGCAATCCCCCTGATTCCACAAATATTCGCAAATAACCAGTCCCCGCGTAAGATTTCTCGTAATTATTGCAACAACTAAATTCTAACGTATTGACGTAAAAATTCCGGCGGTCACAAGGTACATCATACAACACATTGAAATTTATGCAAAAAAAATGCATAAATCCAAAAAAATCGCTCTACTTCATATATCTCTTTGTTTTAAATCTTTACAGAGAAAAAAGAACAAAGAGAAAGATAAGAAATGAATAAAATTTCACAAAAAAATGAAAATTCTATCTTGACAATTAAAAAATTTAAGGTATTATAAAACATCGTCTATTATTTAGGAGGAGCAAAATGGAAAAAGAAGCAAAAAAAGTAGTTCTCGCGTACTCCGGAGGACTGGATACAACGGTTATTCTTCACTGGCTCAAAGAGAACTACGAATGCAAAGTAATAACGTTTACAGCAGATCTGGGACAAGAAGACGAGTTGGAAGGACTCGAAGAAAAAGCTCTTTCTTCGGGAGCCGATAAAGCTTACGTCGTCGACTTAAAAGAAGAATTCGTTACGGATTATGTTTTCCCGGTTTTAAAAGCCGGTGCTATATATGAAGGAGAATATCTTTTAGGGACTTCCTTTGCGCGCCCTGTAGCCGCAAAAAAACAGGTCGAAATAGCAGAAAAAGAAGGTGCTGACGCTGTCGCTCATGGGTGCACGGGAAAAGGGAACGACCAGGTTCGTTTCGAATTAACCTACAAAGCGTTAAATCCGAAACTGAAGATAATCGCCCCCTGGAGAGAGTGGGATTTAAAATCCAGAGAAGATGAATTAGAATACGCAAAAAAACATAAACTGGCGACTACCAGCTCAAAGGAAAAAATTTACAGCAACGACACAAATCTCTGGCACAGAAGCACAGAGGGCGGTGTGCTTGAAGATCCCTGGAATGAATTCCCCAGAGACGCTTACGAGTTTACCCGGTCCCCGGAAGACGCACCCGATGAACCCGAGACTGTGGAAATAACATTTGAAAAAGGAATTCCGGTCGCAATCGACGGAGAAAAAAAAGCTCCTGTCGATTTACTTATCCATCTCAACAAATTAGGAAAGAAACATGGTATCGGCATGGTGGATATAGTTGAAAATCGGCTTGTGGGTATCAAATCGCGCGGAGTGTATGAAACTCCGGGAGGAACGATACTTTTCGAAGCGCATAAACAATTAGAAAGTATAATACTCGACGCGAATACTCTTCATCATAAGATGGACGTCGCGAATCTTTATTCACGACTGGTTTACAACGGTCTGTGGTTTTCGGAATTAAAGGAATCACTGGACGCTTTTATAGACAAAACACAGGAAAAAGTAAGCGGTGTTGTCCGATTAAAACTTTATAAGGGAAATGTATTTACTCTGGGGCGAAAGTCAATCTTTTCTACTTACCGGGAAGACTTCGCCACCTTCGGAGAAGACCAGGTGTACAACCAGGAGGACGCGGAAGGCTTTATAAATCTTTTCGGACTGCAATTAACAATACGAGGGCTAAAAAAACTTGAAAAAGAAGGAAAACTTTAATAATAAAACAAAAAAAGAGAAAATTTGGAAAGGACGATTTTCAAAAGAAACCGCCCCTGAAATGGAAAAATTCAGCCATTCCGTTGACACAGATAAAATCCTTTACCAGGAAGATATCGATGTGAACATAGCCTGGGCAAAAGAGCTAAATAAAATAGGGATAATCGAAGATAAAGAAAAAAAGTTAATTCTGGATGCTCTAAAAAAAATAAATAAGGAATTCGCGGAAAAGAGCTTTTCCATACTGTCTACTGACGAAGATATTCACAGCGCTATAGAACGGAGATTAACAGAAATCGCGGGTGAAGCGGGAAAGAAAATTCACACAGGACGAAGCCGCAATGACCAGGTTATAACAGACTTATTTCTTCATATGAAAAAAGAACTTTCAAAAATTCTAAAGCAAGTAGCGGAATTGGAAAAAGCTATAATCGATATGGCCGAAGAGAATCTCGATATAATAATCCCCGGGTACACGCACCTCCAGCAGGCCCAACCCATCCTGTTGTCACATTACCTTCTTTCTCTTTTCTGGCTTCTAGAACGGGATAAAAAATTTCTACAATTGGGTTTAAACCACTGCGGAATTATGCCTTTAGGCTCCGCTGCCCTTGCCGGCACGGGATTCCCGATCGAGCTTAAATCGGTTGCACGTGATCTGGGATTCAACGAACTCAACCAGAACAGTCTGGACATAACCTCCCACCGGGATATTCCCATAACCATAAGCTTTATGTTGTCTCTGGTAACTTCTCACCTCAGCCGATACGCATCTGACCTGATACTCTGGTCTACCGAAGAATTTGGGTTTGTAGAGATAGACGAAAAATACGCCACTGGCAGCAGCATTATGCCGCAGAAAAAGAACCCCGACAGCCTGGAACTTATAAGAGGGAAAGCGGCCTCCGCAATAGGGCACTTAACAGCTCTGCTATCTCTGTGCCACGGACTTCCCCATTCTTACAACCGGGACCTCCAGGAAGACAAAAAGCACATCTTTGAAATCTTCGCAATCGCTGAAGATTCTCTCGAAATATTTACAGGCGTTCTTAAAACTTTAATATTGAAAAAGAAAAAAATTTCTCAATGTCTTTCTTCTAAACTTCTCGCCACGGAATTAGCGGATTATCTCACAGAAAAAGGAACGCCCTTCCGTACAGCTCACGGAATTACGGGCAATATTGTTAAGTGGGCAGAAGACAACAATACTTCTCTTGGAGACATTCCTCTTAGCAAACTAAAGGAATTTTCTCCTCTAATCGAAAAAGATATTTACGGTTATCTTAACTTTAAATCATCCCTGGCTCGACGTAATCTAACCGGAGGTACGGGGGAAAAATCGGTGAAAAAACAAATAAAAAAAGCGGCAGGAATTCTAAAACATTCCATGCCCAATTTTTAATAATGTCAAAGATTAAAAATAAAAGACTGGAGATAGTAAGAAGTTTACTGAACGAAAACAAAATACACTCGCAGGTCGAACTAAAAGAAAAACTGAAAGAATGCGGCATCAACATATCTCAATCGACACTGTCGAGAGACCTTAAAGAACTCGGTTATATAAGGGCTCCTATAGGTGACGGGACTTACCGAATCATAAAAGTCGAAGGCGGCGAAGAACGTCTGGATCTTCTTTTTAGATTGGGTCTGGTTAAAATTTCTTATGTCAATAATATCATAGTCATAAGAACCAAAACGGGAAACGCCCAGGCTGTGTGTACAGCCATAGATCACGCGAGAATCGACGGAATTGTGGGAACTCTTGCCGGAGATGACACGATCTTCGCGCTGGCTAAGAACAAATCGGTCGCAAACAGGGTCGTAACAGAACTAAAAAAATATATAGGATAAACAATCTTTAAATAACTTTTAAATGTCTGAATTTCGAAAAGATACTCTGCATAACAAGTGGGTTTTGATCGTCCCCGCAAGAGGGAAAAGACCTCACTCTTTTTTAAAAGAAGTCAAAACAGAAGAAAAAGACTCAGAGGAAAACTGCCCTTTCTGCGAGGGAAACGAATACATGACCCCTCCCGAAGTAGATTCTTTCAGAGCTACAGGCAAAGCAGATGAACCGGGATGGAGAGTAAGGGTCTTTGCAAATAAATACCCGGCACTGGACAGAGGAATCAAAACAATCTTACCCGACAATAATCCCGAAAAAGTCGAAGGGTACGGTTTTCACGAGGTGATAGCGGAAACCCCTTCTCACGATAAGGATATATATAATATGAGTCAGGAAGAATTAGTTCTTGTCTTAAAAATGTACAGAAAAAGGTACAGAGTTTTAAGAAAAGAGAAATACATAAAATCGGTTTTTATATTTAAAAACCATGGAAGGGCAGCCGGAGCTTCTCTTTCTCATTCGCATTCTCAGATTCTCGCTCTACCCATAATTCCTCCTTCCGTAGAAGAAGAAATGAGAACAATAAAAAAAGCTAAAAATTGTATTTATTGTGATCTGCTAAAAAAAGCTTCTGAAGAAAAAAGAGTGCTGACAAAAAACGCCGAATTTGTCGTTTTCGCGCCTTACGCATCCCAGAGTCCCTACCAACTTCTTGTAATCCCCAAAAAGCACCAGCCTTTTTTTGAAAAAACAGATGATGAACAGCTAATACTGCTTTCAATTTTATTAAAGGAAATTTTTCTCAAATACAAAAAACTACTGGGGAAAATTCCTTTTAACTGCTTTTTTCATTTGCCTTCGACAAAAGAAGGACACTGGAATATTCAAATAACACCCAAACTCACTATCCCCGCGGGATTTGAAAAAGGAACAGGAATTTTCATTAATCCCGTAACTCCTGAGATGGCGGTTTCGGAGCTTAAAAAAGTCTGAATCTTTTTAATTGATCATCGATTTTTACGAACAAAAGTATTAATAAAAAACGTCGCGGATAACCTATTCCTCAAGAATGTTTTTTGATTCTTCTAAATCCCCCTCCCGGACATATATTTTTACTTCCCCCAGACCGTCGACCGTTAAGCCATATATTTTCCCTATCGCTTCCTGTTCCAGCATTGCTTCTATCCCGGCGCTTTCCAGTTTACCGCGGATTATTTCTCCCTCATTAGGATTAGTTTTTAAAAGAAGAACCCAGCCTTTTTCTTTCATCATTGTTGAATAATAGACAGTCTTTGACAGAAAGTCAAGAGATTCATTATAATTTAAATATTAAAAATTAAAAAGCAAAATCATATATAACGTTTTAATATCACATATTACTTTTCAAATACCTTTTTGGACTTTGCTTTGTATTTTTTCATTTCGTCGGATTGCAAATGCATTTTTACCTTAATAAAATCAAAAGAGAGCGCCTGCTTTTCCTTTTTCTACTTGCTTAAAAGCCCCTTGACATTATCGCTAAATTTGTTTATATAAATAGTATAAGATTATATAAGTAAATGTAATTAAACGTATTAGCAAAATAGTAAGGAGGTTATTTTATGACGAAAACACGTGCTGACATTATAGCAAGTATTTCTAAAGGGACAGGAATTCCAGTAAAAGAAGTTAGAACTGTTATAGAAGCTTTCCTTGAAGAGATTAAAGGAGTATATTACACAAATGACAGAATTGAGTTTAGAGGGTTCGGAGTTTTCGGCAATAAATTTCGCAAAGGCAGAATAGGCAGAAACCCCAGAACTAATGAGGAAGTTAAGATCCCCGGCAGATGGATGCCAACATTCAAACCTTCAAAAGTCCTGAAAAGAGAAATTGAAAAAAAAGTTTTTCCTGAAGATTAACACCCGTAGCTCAATGGACAGAGCGTCCCGCTCCGGCCGGGAAGGTTGAAGGTTCGAATCCTTTCGGGTGTAGGATAAAACATGGGAAAAGGGATAGACAAATACCTGGACGAAGTTTTAACCCTTAAAGGTTCGGATCTACACATCAAAGCAAACGAACCTCCTATAGTAAGAGTCCAGGGCGATTTAAGAAGGCTAAAGGATTATCCGCCTTTCTCTACCGAAGAAATCCAAACTCTGGTCTTTGAAATAATAACCGAAGAACAAAAAGAAAGATTCAGAAAGGAATGGGAGTTGGATATTTCTTATGAACTTAAAGGTTCCGCAAGATTCAGGTTAAATGTTTTCCTACAAAGAGGAAAAATCGGAATCGCTGTAAGAGTAATTCCTATAAAAGTCAGAACGATAGCGGAATGGAGTTTGCCCGACGTACTAAAAAAGATAGCGCTCTCATCACATGGTTTTGTACTGGTTACAGGTCCGACAGGTTCAGGAAAATCCACTACTCTCTCTGCGATGATAGAAGAAATAAACATCACAGAAAAAAAACATATCATTACCCTTGAAGACCCCATAGAATATGTCTTCGAAGACAAAAAGAGCGTAATAGAGCAGAGAGCTATAGGGGTAGACACAAACTCTTTCGAAGAGGCTCTGAAGAGAGTTATGCGCCAAACTCCGGATGTTATAATGGTGGGAGAGATGAGAGATAGAGAAACCATAGAAAGAGCTCTTAATGCGGCAGAGATGGGTTCGCTTGTTTTTGCGACTCTCCACACGCCCGACGCTCCTCAAACTGTAGACAGGATAGTGGATGTTTTCGAGCCCGAACACCAGCATCAAATTCGGGTTCAATTTGCTTCCACAATAAGAGCAGTAGTTTCCCAAACCTTACTTAGCAGATCCGACGGGAAAGGCAGAATTGCCGCTTTTGAAATACTTATAGGCACAAATGGCGTTTCTAACGCAATTAGAGAAGGGAAAATCGAACAAATTTACAACATAATCAAATCCGGCGGGCAATTTGGAATGAAACTGCTGGACGATTTTTTAAAAGAACTCTACCTGAGAGGGCAGGTCGAATATGAAGAAGCTCTTTCCAAAGCATCAAATCCGAAAATGTTCGAGTCTTCTTTAGCTAGAGGCTGACATGTCCGTGAATATTGGCGATCTTTTAAATAAAATGAAAAAAGAGGGCGTTTCCGACCTTATTCTAAAGGTGGATTCCGCGCCTATTATAAGAAAAGATCGGGAATTGATCAGGTTGGACGATCAAGATATTCTTACGGAAGAAGACATCAGAAGTGTAGCCGGCAATGTAATGTCTCACAAACAATTAGAACAATTCGAAATGCAAAAGGAAATGGATCTGGCGGTGAATGTCCCGGGGCTTTCCAGGTTCAGAGTAAACGTGTTTAAACAAAGGCGAACATCGGGAATAGTTTTCCGCTTAATCCCTTCTGAGATACCAGAGTTAGCCACTCTTAAACTTCCGAAAGTCTTAGAAGAATTCGCGATGAAACCACGTGGGCTTCTGCTCATTACCGGTCCTTCAGGATGCGGGAAATCTACTACGATGGCTTCTGTAGTAGAGTATATAAACAAAAGAAAAACTTCTCACATAATAACTGTAGAGGATCCTATTGAATTCTTATACGAAGACAAGAAAGCCGTAATAGATCAGAGAGCGGTCGGATACGACACTCACTCCTTTGCCGACGCTGTAAAATTCGCGCTTAGACAGGATCCGGATGTTATTGTTGTAGGTGAAATGAGGGACAGAGAATCGATTCAGATAACTATAACTGCCGCTGAAACTGGGCATCTGGTTCTTTCAAGCTTGCATACCAGAAACACGATTCAAACCATCGACAGAATCATAAACATTTTCCCCCCTCACCAGAGACGTCAGGTCAGGCTTCAGCTTTCGGCAAACTTGCTTGGTATTATTTCGCAAGACTTAATAAAAAACCGAAAACAGGGCGGACTTATAGCTGTTACCGAGACTCTTGTTTCGATAGCAGCCGTAAGAAAGTTGATTCGAGAAGGAAAAACACACCAGTTATATTCGATTATGCAGACAAGAACGAAAGAAGGGATGAAAACTTTCAATAAGTCTTTAGTTGAATTAATTGAAAACGAATTCATTACCCACAAAGACGCCGCTCGTATTTCTCCTAACCCCGAAGAATTAAACGAATTACTTTTAGCCGGAAAAAAATAAGCTTTTGTAGGTTTTAAGTCTTAGTTTTTTTGAATACAGAATAACAAATGGAGAGGTTTCATATTGACTGGTTCAGCAGATAAGCACATAGAACAATACCAGGCGCACTTGTCCGGAATTTTATACTTTATAAAAGTTTTTATTTTCTTTTTGACACTTGTTTTCTTTCTCGCCGGCTGTACCAGCCATGTCCAACGCTCAAACGGAGAAAGCAAAGTTTTAAAAATCGTTTTCGAAGGGAATCATTTCATCAGCGATGAAGCGCTGAGGGACGTACTCCCTGTAAAAGAGGGGGATAAATATACAGAACCGTTTCTAAAAGAATCTCCAAGGAGAATTGTAAGTTATTACCGAAGCAGAGGGTTTTTCGACATGAGAGTGCTAAAGAGAGAAGGAGAATTCCTGGAAGACAAAAACGGGTTTATTATAAAATATCATTTGTTCGAAGGCGCGCGGAGTATGATTGACAGCGTTGAAGTTGTTGGCGCTGAAATTTTCAGCGATGAGTTTATAAAAAAAACTTTATCAGTAGAAAAGGGCAGTTATTACGACGAAGCAACTATCGACGCGGGGAAATATATGCTATCCAACAATTACGCAGAAAAAAGCTTTCCTGACGCGACTATAACCACAGAAAGAAGTTTCTTAAACGGAAATAGAGAGAAGAATAGTGTTTTTCTTCAGGTACAGATCAAAGAAGGTAATAAATTTTTCGTTCGGGACATTAATATTAAAGGACTGGAAGAAGTTCAGAAGAAAGTTGTGCGACGGGAACTAAGAATATCTACAGGAGATGTATATAGACCATCAAAGATATATCTTTCTCAAAGCAATATTTACAGAACCGAATTGTTTTCCGATGTAAAGATCCATGAAGAAAAGGTTGCCGATGATTCTGTAGATATTACTTTTTTTTTAAAAGAAGAAAAGTCAAAGTTTTTTCAGGTTGGGCTTGGGTATGAGTCTCCCCGTAAAGCCATATTCGATTTTAGCTGGGGAGATTTAGATCTCTTCGGAAACCTCCAACGATTAACTGTAAGCTTATCCTTAAAAGGAGAACCTTATTTTGCTCAGGATAACGGGAATTTGACTTTCAAAAAATGGGAACAAAACTTCAGGTTAACATATAGAGAACCGTATCTATTGGGAACTGGTTTTAACTTGATCACATCTCCTTCTCTAAGAAGAAGAGAATTTGAATCTGATTTTGCTCTGGAATTCATTCTGGAAAGAGAAATCGGACCTTTTGCAGTTATTTCTTTCCCTTATGAATATAGAAGAGCTTCGATACAGGAGGACACATTAAGTATTACCAATAAAATTTCCGGCAGATTTTTATTCGACAAAAGAAACAACCTCCTTAATCCGAGCAATGGTTTTCGTTTACTGTTTCAATATGACTACGCCGGAGGAATTTTAGGAGGAGACAATCATTTTGATCGTTTAAGTCTGGACTTTGCGTCTTATTATCCTTTACCTCCCGGCTTAATATTTGCTTCGAGATCCAGGGCTATCGTTACTTTTCCTAGAGGAGAACCGGAAGACATAAGCCCTGATGTCCGTCTTGAAATGGGAGGTTATGGATCTCTCCGAGGATACGAAGAAGCTTCCATCGGCTTTCCCGATAGCAGACCGGATCGCAGGAGCGGTCTCGACGAATTGTTGTTTAACTTCGAGTTACGTATGCCTGTTTACGGTAAATGGTACGCGACAATTTTTGCGGATTTGGGATCTCTATGGATGAATTTGTCCGATTTTTCTTTTAGCGATTTCAATACAGGGTTGGGCTTCGGAATAGGATATAGCTCTCCCATAGGAGTAATAAGGCTAGACTACGCGATGGCGCTGAACGAAACCGACTCTGAAAGCGGAGGCAAAATATATTTTAATTTCGGTCACCCGTTCTGAGAATTGTAAAATTTTCACATCAAAAAGCAAAATTGAAAACCAAAGAATAAAAGAAAATACGGGAAACAGCATTTTGGCTTCAACTAAATTGTTTCCTCTCTTATTTGCATTTTATTTCCATAACCACCGCGTCTCCGTGTTTTTTGTAGTAATTTTTTTGTATTCCCTTAAAAGTAAATCCCAGCGATTTGTAAAGTTCAAAAGCGGCTTCGTTATTCATCCGATGCTCAAGATAACACGAATCGACTCCCGGGTTTTCTTTTAATATCTCCAATAAGCGCGATAGAAGTTCTGTTCCGAGACCTTTCCTCCAGTGTTTACGCGCAACAGAAATGTTTCTCAAATGAAATTTGCTGTTTTCTTCACAACCGATCAGGTAACCCACAATCTCACCGGCAATCTCTGCAACAAGTTTTACGCAGGCGTCCGAACGAAGATGAGGGAGAAAGAACTCGTAAGGCCAGGGGTTAATAAAAACATCGTTTTCTATTTCTGTGATCTGTTGAAGGTCTTCTTCTTTCATTTCCCTTATCTTTATTTCAGCCTCGGTTCTTTTCCTTACAGCGGCTGCGGCAGAAAGATACAAAGGAACAACGGGGTTGATAATACATTCGGCATTATTTTTATACAGCGAGAACAAGTTACGCGCAATCGAAACAGAAGAAAAAGAGGAAACAGAAAACCCTTTATTCTCTAAAAATTCTCTGTTTGTATCTGCTCCTTTACCGAATATTATCGGTTTTGATTTCTTAAAATTTGTTACCAGAAAATCTATAAAATCTTCTATTTTTAAAATCCTGTCTTTAAAAATTTCTTCTAAACTGTCGTTTCCTTTTCTGTAATAAGCGGCATATACCACTTTACTTCTGGCTGGGATAACAGGTATCAAATCTCCGTTTGGAATCCCTTCTATCATAGCACGGAAAGTTGAATAAGCAAGTATTGGAATATTAAACGGAAGAGATAAGCCCTGAGCCGTCACAAGACCAACCCTTAGACTTGTGAAAGATCCGGGACCGTAAGTTATCAATATTTTTTCGATTTCCTTACTATTTATGCCAAGCTCTTCTATCTTAGCAGTAATATCCTCAACCCATTCAAGAGGATAAAAAGTCTCCTCATCAGTTGCGAGTCCGCCTTCTTTACTGCTGCAGTCAATTCCTATTATCATTTACAATAATCTCCCTATTACACCGGGGGAGTATTTTAATTTCCACATCTATTCTCTTTTCCGGCAAAAAAGTTTCCGCTCTTTCAGCCCATTCTATCGCAGTAATCCCTTCATCCATAAGTGTTTCATCGAAAGGAAGAAACTCCTGTGCTTTTTTTATCCTGTAAAGATCTATATGATGCAAATTCATCCTTCCGGAATACGAACGCATCAAAACAAAAGTGGGGCTTTTTATTACATCATCGATACCAAGTCCCTTCGCTAACCCTTTTACGAAAACTGTTTTCCCGGCTCCGAGTTCACCGAACAGTGCTATACATACGGGTGAAGTTATTCTTTTAACCAGTTTTTCCGCCAATTGCATGGTTTCTTCAGGAGATTTCGTTATAGGCAATTACCCCTCCCTTTAAAGTAAGGCTTGAATCATATTGAGCATTAAAATATTCAGAGAAAACCTTCCCGTCTCCGCCGGTAAATATCAAATGTTTATCTTTATAATTCAACATTCTTAAAATTTCTTTTATTCCACCTATGAGGCTTCCGTATGCACCAAATTTAATACATTCTTCTGTGTTTTTTCCCTGTTTATCCAAAAAACCAGGTCCTATATTTGGTAGAAGTCTTCCCGCGTTTGCTACAGAAAAAAAGTACGGGGACAAACCAGGTAGTATTGCCCCGCCTTCGAATTTCACCAGGAATTTGGATTCGGACGGCTCGCCATATAAATCAATTGTTATGGTACTTCCGCAATCTACCACAGTAGCAGGCAATCCGGCTAACTCCATTACTCCGAGTCCATTAGCCAATCGATCCTCTCCCGGCTTTGAGTTGTAATCTATTTCAACAAGTCCTGAAGGAAAAGAAATCATACTATAATCGAGAATGTCGTTTATCAACTTTTTCTTAGCAGGCACAACCGAAATACAGAGAATTCGGTCCGCACCAGAAAAAAAATCCTTGACTTCTGCAGTATCAGCCGTTCTTTTTTCTTCCTTCAGTGAATTGCTTTCAAATCTTCCGCAGTGAAAATTTGTATTCCCTATATCTAATATTCCAACCACGGCTCCTCTCTAATAAATCTTTTCCCCGAAACTTCTCGTGAAAGACCCTTTAACTCGAGCAGAGCCATTGCGGTCATAATGACCTGAGGTTTCAGTCCTGTCTCATTCGCTAAAACGTCCGTATTTTTCGGATTCGTCTCGAGAGCTTTATATACTATCTTTTCTTGTTCGCTTAAATCGGGTATGTTTCTTGTCGTTTCTTCTTTTCTTTCTTTTGTTTTAATATCAGTATTCTCCAGAAGGTCTTTGTAGCTCGTCAACGGTATTGCCCCGTTTTTTATAAGTTTATTTGTCCCCTCCGATACTTTTCTGTTTATATCTCCCGGCAGAGCGTATACATCCTTTCCGTACTCGAGGGCCCAGCGAACAGTCGAGAAAACCCCGCTTTTCTCCGCGGCTTCTACCGCAACAACGGCTTTAGAAAGACCGCTTATTATTCTGTTTCTTGCCGGGAAGTGATAGGGAAGAGCCTTTGACATCGGAGGCAGTTCCGTCAACAACGCGCCGCGTTCGACTATTTTTGGCGCAAGATTTCTGTTTGAAGAGGGATAGATTAAATCTATACCCGTTCCCATTACAGCCAGCGTCCTTCCTCCTCCCTCGAGAGCTCCTATATGAGCCTGCGTATCTATACCCATAGCCATGCCGCTTACTATGGTTATTCCGAGCCCGGAAAGTTTCCTGGCAAGAGTCCTCGCAGCGTTTCTCCCATACTCTGTCGCTCTTCTCGTACCGACTATAGATACGGCGTTTGAATCTTCGGGCAATACTTTGCCTCTGCAGTAAAGCACAGGAGGAGCGTCTTCCAATTCGAGCAGTTTTTCAGGATAATCTTTATCGAACACTGTAAGTATCCCGACTTTTTCCTGCCGCAGAACGCGGATCTGTTTTTCAATTCTCTCCTTTACATTAGCTTTTAATATCTCTTCCTTTTTTATTTCCTTCTTTTTTATCAACATTTCGATACATTTTTTGTCATTCAAGATCTTTTTGTTTTCTACGATAATCTTACGCAGCCTCGCCGATTTCATTTTTATATTAGATAGTTTAAGCAGATTTCTTTCTTTTACCATATGAGAATTATAGTAAGATTAACTAATTTTGCAATAAGGAATAGACACTAAGACACAAAGTCTCGAAGAACATAGTTCCTTATGTATTAGTTTTTACCTAAAAAATTTTAATATATTGGGACGGATGCTGGTTCTCTGCATTAGTGCCTTTGCGACAGTTTATTCAAACAAAAACTTTTTCAATTCTTCCAGACCCTTTTCTTTTTTTACCGATACGGGGAAAACAGGATGTTTAGTTTTCTTTTCCGGAATAGTTTCAACTAAATCCGTTTTTGTTATAACATAGGCGACTTTTCGGGACGGATTTTTTTCGGGGAAACCCTCGATTTCCTCTAACAGATTCTCTGTTTTCTCAAATGCCTCAATTTGAGTACTGTCTATCACATACAAAAGCACCCGTGCTCTTCTCGAAAGTATTTTGATATCTTCAGCCGATTCGGGGACAAGAGGGTTAGTGTCGAGAAAAGTGTATCTCGAAAAGTTATTTATATATGTCCATAAATGAGGTTTTTTTGTAGAAAAAGGATAACTTGCTACACCGAGATCTTCTCCCGTTATATAAGCTATCAGAGAGGATTTTCCGGAATTGGGCGGACCTACCACAACAATATCTGCTTTAGGACTGAACATTAACGTAAAAATCTTCTGCGTTCCTTCTTTACCGGGAGTCGCTTTTCTGGGAGCCTGATTTGTGGAAGTCGCGAAATTCATATTTCCCTTGCCTCCGATACCTCCCTCTGCTATTTTAACCTTTTCGCCATCCAAAATCAAATCGGCTATAAACTTTTCATCTGCCTCTTCGTAAACGGTAGTTCCCGGCGGGACAAATATTGTCAAGTCTTTGCCGCTTTTACCGTGTCTTTTATTTTTTCCACCCTGCTCTCCGTCTCCTGCTTTTAAAAAATTATCTTTACGAAGATGTTCGAGTGAATGATATTCTTCAGAAGCCTGCAAACATACATCCCCACCTTTACCGCCGTCTCCTCCATCCGGGCCGCCTTTCGGCTGTTTCGGCAAATGACTGAAAGAAACCAAGCCGTTTCCGCCTCTTCCGCCATTAACTTCTACTAATAACTTATATGAACTTATTGCAACTGCTCCCGGGTATGGCTTTTTTTGAGGCGTTTTCTTAATCTTTCTCCAATCTCTTCCGGAACAAATTCCGATATGTTACCGTCAAGAAGAGCTATTTCTTTTACTGCGCTTGAAGAAAGAAATATATATTTCTCATCCGGAAACATATATACAATTTCTACATCCATAGAGAGTTTCCTGTTCATCATTCCCCATTGAAATTCGTACTCAAAATCCGAGAGCGCCCTCATCCCTCGAACGACCGCATCTGCTCTATTCTCTTTGATATAATTCGCCAGAAGCCCCTGCCAAACATGAACTTCAACATTTGGTATATCTTTTGTGGCTATCTCGCATAATTCCCTTCTTTCTTCGGCGGAAAACAGAAAGTCTTTTGCGTAATGCTCTGCTACTACGATGGTAAGATGGTCGAAAATTTTAAGCGCTCTCTTTACGATATCTATATGACCGTTTGTAATCGGGTCGAACGTTCCGGGATATATCGCGTTTTTCATCTTTTTAAGAAAACAAGCGCCGTATCGCCATAAACTTTGCTTTTGAATTTTTTAAACCCATTATAATCTAACTCCTCATCCGAAGATCTTTCTACAATTATTACAGAGTCTTTTTTTAATACAGCGTCGCTTTTTTTTAAAGTTTTCATTACAAGGTCTTTCTTATATGGGGGATCCATAAAAACGAAATCGAAAGCGCTCTCGAAATTCTCCAGTGCCGCCGAAACAGATTTATTTATGATTTCGCCTTCGAGTCTGGTCTTGTCTAAATTTCTTTTTATATAACTAGCCGCTTTTCTCGACCTTTCCACAAAAACAACTTTAGCCGCTCCTCTGGACAGGGCTTCGATGCCTACCGCGCCCGAACCAGCGAACAAGTCTAAAAAAGTCTTTTCTTCTACGTTGATCATAGAGAAAAGCGCTTCTCTAACTTTTCCTCTGGTCGGCCTTATATTGTCCGGAGCGAAAATCTTATGCCCTCCGGCAACACCTCCTATTATATTCATTTTGTTTATCTCCTACTTTTATTAATAATATAGAAACGTTTCTCCTAATCGCAAGGCACTTTTAACTGAGTCGTGCGTCTTGCGTCGTGAGTCCTGAGTCAAAAGAAAAAAACAATAAAATCATTCTCAATATTTATGTTTTTTCTCTCTGGGGGTCGCTGGGTTGTTTATTTTTTGACGCTCGACACAAGACTCATGACACATGACTTTTTTGCCTTCGTGGCTATGTTTTACCGAAAAAAAACTCGATTTC
>CAZVXD010000009.1:22601-33767 GCA_964631335.1 uncultured bacterium | reverse complement strand
AATCTATTGTATTTTTTTGGTTTCTTATAAAAGCGCTTATATTTGTCAATATACTGCCTCTCGCCGCTCTAATACCGGTTTCAAAAGATAAAGCGCTTTCCGGCATCAGGTTCCGGTTGCCGATGTTTACGGGACTGACCAAATACAATTCAGTATATGACGGAATACGCAACCCCTTTTCAATCGACACGTATAAACAGGTTCGTTTGCTAAAGCTGTATCCTATATCTATTCCGGGACTAAAGTACCAATCCCAATCAGAATAATAAGACAGAGAATATCCCAGAGACACATCTACTTTATTTATTTCAGGCAAGCTATGCTCGAAAAAGAATCGAGCCCTCATACGGGAATGATCGCCGAGATTTGTGCTGATTATCTTATCTCCGCCAAATTCCAAACCTCCAGAAGTAAGACCGGTTACGGAAGAGAAGGATGACCGCAATACCGATCCATAGGAATATGCGGTATGCTCATTTCTGTAAAAATCCGGATTTTCATAATCCAGAACAAAATTGTCCCTGTGACTTTTCGCGTGCAGGGTTAATCCGGTTTTGCCGACATTAGCAGAACCTCGCAAAAAAACGGTTTTCGTATGTTCCCGCTGATTCGGATAAATATCAGAATAAAAATAACCGGCTCCGAAATCTTTATCATTATAGCCTAAAGAAAATTTTCCTTTTACTTTTCTATAATTAATTGCGGAGTTAAAAAAAACATTCCACATATCGAAATCTGTATTATGTCGATATCCGTCAGAGTGTTTCCCGGAAACCGAAAAGGAATTATAAGAAAAGCCGAAGGGTTGAGATAAAAAAAGATTGCCATCCAGCAGTCCATAATTACCTGTCAGAGCTTTCAGTTTGAAGTTTTTAGTTTCTTCTTTTTTTGTTATAATATTGATAACTCCGGCATAAGCTCCCGCCCCATAAAGCCGAGACGCCGGGCCTTTCAATATTTCTATTCTATCAATGTCTTCTAATTGAACCGGAATATCCAGGTTATGATGCGCGGTTTGAGGATCATTCACCCTGATCCCGTCTATAAGAATAAGGGTTTGTTCG
This sequence comes from uncultured bacterium, assembly GCA_964631335.1. Taxonomy (GTDB): domain Bacteria; phylum Hydrothermota; class UBA3072; order UBA3072; family UBA3072; genus JAFGHJ01. The sequence goes on along the minus strand of CAZVXD010000009.1, from coordinate 32,703 downwards.
AATGTTCCTCCTCTAACAGAAACATCGGCCTGAACTCCCCCGGGGCCTCTTTCGTTTATGGTTACTCCTGAAATATATTTAAACAGGTCTGCGACTCCGCTGGCGGGACTGTTTATGATTTCCTTCGTTTCGATCACAAGAATATTTCTGCTGGCTCCCAACAAAGTTGCAGGCATCTTACCGGTTACTATTAAAGGTTCCATTGTATAGATGCGACTCTGGAGTGACCAGAGAGGTATAAGTGGTAAAAAAAATATAAGTATAAACTGCCTGCGCATCATTATAAACCCGGTTTTATTTTTTGCAATTAATTACTTTTCTTTCAAAGCATCATTAAGAAGTTTAATGGCGCAGAATTCTCCGCACATCGAACAAACTTCTTTTATTTTAGGAGTCATTTTGCTCCTTGTTTCCTCTGCTTTTTTAGCGTCTATAACCAATTCAAATTGTCTTTTCCAGTCCATTTTCTTCCTTGCCCGGGAAATTTCTCTGTCCCATTCTTTAGCACCAGAAACTCCTTTAGCTATATCTCCGGCATGAGCCGCTATGCGCGCGGCAATAACTCCTTTTTCTACATCTTCAAGGTCGGGTATACCGAGATGCTCCGAAGGGGTAACGTAACAGAGAAAATCCGCCCCGTAAGAAGCCGCCACAGCTCCACCGATAGCCGAGACGATATGATCGTAACCCGGAGCGACATCCGTCACCAGAGGACCCAGAACATAAAAAGGCGCCCCGTGACAGATTCTCTTTTCCATTTTTACATTCATCTCGATCTCGTTTATGGGAACATGACCGGGACCTTCTATAATAACCTGAATGTCTCTTTTGTAAGCTCTCATGGTCAATTCTCCCAGAATACTCAACTCATGAAATTGAGCTCTATCGGAGGAATCCGCAATAGCACCGGGACGAAACCCGTCTCCGAGAGACAGAGTTATATCGTACTCGGAAGCGATATCCAGAATTCTATCAAAATTGGTATATAAGGGGTTCTCTCTTTCATTATAAAGCATCCAGGTTAAAAGCAAGGTTCCGCCTCTGGAAACGACATCCATTATTCTTCCTTCATTTCTGAGTCGTTGGAAAGTCTCTATAGTAACTCCGCAGTGAAGGGTCATAAAGTCTACACCTTCTTTCGCCTGCTCTTCTATCACCCGAAAAATCTTTTCCTCGGTCATGTGGACTATACCCCCTTTCTCCTGTACGGCTTCTATTGCAGCCTGGTATATAGGTACAGTTCCGAGAGGGATATTTGTTTTCTTTAGAATTTCTTTTCTAATCTTTTTAATATCCCCCCCTGTGGAGAGATCCATTATCGTATCGGCGCCTGTTTTCTCTGCTAAAATAGCTTTTTCTACTTCAAAATTTATATCAGACTTATCGGTAGAAGTTCCGACATTGGCGTTTACTTTTGTGGTAAGAGGAAACCCGATGCCCGTTGGCTTTACACCTTGTCTTTTATTGTTTTTGGTAATTATTACTTTTTTATCAAGTATATTTTCAATTAGAATATCGAGTTTTATATTCTCCGAGTCTGCGACTTTATGAACTATAGAAGGAATTTCCCCTTTTTTTAGTTCAGCTATAATTCCCAATTAAGATCCTCCAAAAATAAAGTTTTCCGGGTCTAAATTCATATTATCCCTTTTTATCTCATAATAAAGATACGGATAAGGAGCGCGACCCGACTGACCAACATAACCTATTACAGAACCTCTTTGAACGTTTTCTCCTTCTTTTACGGCAGAATTAAGCAGATGAGAATATGAGCTTACAAATCCGCATGAATGAGAAATTTCAACAAAAAGCCCTTTACCTTTATCATTCCCCACTTCTAAAACAATCCCATCCCCTGTCGATACTACCGGAGCATTTAACCCTGCCAGAATACTTACTCCCTTGTGCGGTTTTTTCTTACCGGTATAGGGGTCTACCTGTTCACCAAATCGCCTTATCACACAACCTTTTACCGGCATTATCGATGGCATAGATTTTAAAACAGAAAGATCCAATCGGGAAGCAACCCTGAAAACAGAATCCACCCACCGGGACATCGCAAGGAGGCTGTCAGGAGAAAAATAAAATTCATTTTCCGAAACTTCAGCCGCAATATGATGTTCTCTTAAAATCCTATTTTGCTCGTTCAACAAAGAATCTATAATCCCTTCAAACTCCGCGGATTTTTTCTTGAATTCGGCTATTTTTTGCTCGAGTTTCTGATTATCCGTTTCCAAAAACGCAAGAGAAGCAACATTTACGAAATTTTGAAGATTATCAAAGAAAAAGAACCCAAGTAAAACAAGTATTATGGCGACAAAAAATAAAACAAAAACAGGAATTTTCAACCATTTGTTTTGACCTTTATCATGCGGAACAAGTAAAATTTTAAGGAATGAATGCTTCATCTATAGGAGTATTTTCTCTTAGTTGTTTTAACGCGCGATTTCTGAGCTGCCTAACCCTTTCTCTGGATACTCCCAGTATCCTTCCGATTTCTTCAAGGGTATGAGGCCTTTTACCTTCCATTCCGAAGTAGTAAATTATGATTTTTCGATCCCTTGGCTTCAATTTATCCAGACTGAACCTGATATCTTCTATAAATTTATTCCTGTAATACTCTTCTTCAGGGGTTACAACGTCTTCAGAAATTACATCGAGATACTCAAGGTCATCTGTATTTTTAATGGTGTCATCGAGGGAAATATCGTGTTTTGCCACTTTAATCGATTCTTCGATTTTTTCAACATCAGTATCCAATTCCTCAGCGATTTCTTCAATGGAAGGCTCTCTCCCGATTTCCCTGGTAACTCTTTCTTTAGTCTTTTTAACTTTCAGCATCTTACCGGCTCTGCTCATGGGCAACCGATAAGATTTTATATGCTCGGTCACAGCTTTCATTATAGCCTGTTTAACCCACCAAACGGCATAAGAGAGGAACCTGACACCTCTGCGCTCATCAAAACGTTCAGCAGCTTTTATCAGACCCACATTACCTTCATTAATTAGATCCGTGAAAGGCGTTCCCATATTTCTGTAGGCTTTTGCCACAGAAACCACAAAACGCAGATTAGCTTCGACTAATTTCCTCTTTGCTTCTCGATCTCCTAACCGCGCCCTTCGTCCAAGTTCTTTCTCTTCTTCAGGAGTAAGAAGATCGTATTTTTGAATCTCCTGAAGATATACAGGCAGAGAACCTCTAACCTTTTTTATTTTTTAACTCTCCTCTATTCTTATAACTTTTATCTCGCCGCCCGGTAAATTCAGCAGCAGTACCAGCGGGGGCTTAAATGCTTTTTTAGCTTTAATTAAATCTTCCATATTCTCTATTTTCATGGAGCGATCTTTAGCCTGAACAAGAGTTATGATGGCATTCTCGACTACACCGGCTTTGCTACCCGGACTACCTTCCTCTACATCACTCACAAAAACCCCTTTTAAGTCTCCGTCTCTCCAGACACTCTGAGCTTCCTCTGAATTAGCCGGCAAAAGCTTAATTCCCAACCATTCTTCGCCGCCTGCCGGTTCTCCGGAAACTTCTTCGACGGAAGGCCTTTCTCCGAGCTTCACGCTTAAGACTTTTTCCTGACCATTCCTCCAAACGGTTATATCGACCTTTGCACCCGGATTCATAGAGGCTATCTTTCTTCTCAAAATGTTAACGTTCTCTATTTTATCGTTGCCGATTTTTAAAATTATATCGCCTTCGGCAAGACCCGCTTTATCCGCGGGGGTGTTTTCTTCCACTCTCAAGACATATATACCTGTTTCATAAGGATAATTTAAAGTTTTTTTGATCTCGCTGCTCAAATCTTCCGGGATTATACCTAAATAACCTCTTTCCACTGTTCCGGTCTCAACGAGAGATTCCAGAACATCCATGGCTATATCAATAGGCACCGCGAAACCTATACCTATATTACCTCCGGTCTGAGAAACAATCATCGTGTTAACTCCCACGACTTTACCTTCGGAATTTATCAATGGACCTCCCGAGTTTCCCTGATTAATAGCCGCATCCGTCTGAATAAAATCCGCGTAAATATTCTTACTGAGTGACACAGCGGATCTCCCTTTTGCCGAAACGACCCCCGCGGTAACGGTGCCGAAAAGACCGAAAGGATTCCCTATAGCTATTACCCAATCTCCCACATTTAAATCTTCTACACTTCCGGGATCAATATCGGGTAAATCCCCGCCTTTTTTGATCCTTATTACCGCCACTTCTGTTTCCGGATCTCTCCCTATAATTTCCAAATCATTGCCGCTAAATTTCCTGTCATCGGTCAGAGATACCGTCAGTTGTTGGGCGTCTCTTACCACATGGTTATTCGTTAATATGTAATCTTTTCCTTTATATTCGACAATAAATCCGGACCCAAGCCACTTTTGCTCCTGCTCCCAGTTTCTTCTCGGCCTTTCACCGAAGAACCTTCTAAAAAAAGGATCATCAAAGAAATCCCCATAAGAAGATTTATATACGACTGTTCTTTGCCCTTCAATTGATACTACGGCGGGAGAAGTTTTCTCTACTATAGGAGCAAAGGAAATTTTTCCGCCAGAAGCATAGGTCTGGATGTTTTCGTTTTCGGTTTCCGCCGTAAGAGAAAAACTCGCGGCAGTTATTATACCGGCAAAAAAACCAACAATTGCCACTAAAGCAACAAATATGGCTCCATATATTAACACTTTCCTATTCAAAAGACCCCCTTAACCCTTCTTAATTTTTTGCTCGATTTGTCCAGAAGTCTGTTTAAGATTTTTTACACGATTATCAGTAATTAGTAATATTATATATATTTTCCCCGGTTTGTCAACCCCTTTTTTAAATAAAGAATGCCCTCAGAGGGGAGAGGGCATTCTTTTAATAAGGAGGTTGTTATGTTCTTTCATAGTTAAAGACGATAAAAAGCGTAAAATGTTCCGTAAGAAAACCAAAAATTAAAATTTAAAAAGCAAAATTAATTATTAAAATAAAAATTTGTTGATATTTTAAATCCGCGGAATCTTCAATTAATTTTTAGATTTTGATTTGTATATTTACATTTTTATATTTAAATTTTGCATTACCGATAGTTACTTTAATTTCATTAATTATACAGTTGCGAAAAACATTCCTGCCATTATTATTATCCATAATTATGTGGTATTTAATAGACACCGGTTTTAAAAACCCCTATTTTAATATGGCTTACGATGAATCTCTAATGGACTTCGTTTCTGACAGGCAAACCGTTTTTCTGAGATTCTTTAATTTCTCACCGGTTTCTATTTCGCTCGGATATCATCAGAAGGCGGGAATTTGGCTTAGAAAATTGGAAAAAAAAGGTTTTAAATGGGTAAGACGAAGAACCGGGGGCAGAGCGATTATTCACTCTTCCGATTGCACTTATTCTATGGTTTTCCACAAAAACAATCCGGTAATCGGAGGAAGCGTTGTGGAATCATTCAAAAAAATTTCCTTCGGTTTTAAAAGAGCCTTTGAATTTTCAGGAGTCGAAACCGATATCGAAAGGGGGACGATCAAATCTCGCGGAAAAAGAAACGAACGGATGTGCTTCTCTTCTATTTCTCTATCTGATTTATGCTGGAAAAAAAAGAAAATTATCGGAAGCGCGCAATACAGGCGGAAAGACATAGTTCTCCAGCAGGGGACAATTATGCTAAAGGCTCCCGATGGATTTCCTGTAGATTCCAGCGTGGCTACGATGGAAATGGCAGCGGGGAAAAAAGTGACCCTAAACGAACTCAAAAGTCTTATAATCATGGGCTTTGAGAGTTACTTCGACATCTCTTTCGAAGAGTATAAAAAAAACCCCTTGAAAGAAAAAATTCTTCAAAAATACTCGTCATCTGATTGGAACCTTAAAGGAAGCTCGTAAAAGCGCCCGATGAATTTTTGTGAACCCGCAGAGCTTTGATATTTCTTAATGGGCTTGACAAATTCCTTGATATAACTTATAATTACCTTAAGACCAAATAAGAGAGGTATTTATGTTCAGGAAAAGTTCTATACTATCTATGGATATAGGTAGCCATTCGGTTAAAACAGTGGTTGTGGAAGGAAGCGCCAAAAAACCAGTAATGACCAAATGCAATATTACGGCCTTACCCTCTCATGCTATTGTAGACGGAGAAATTATGGATAGAGAGACGGTTTTAGACGCTATAAGGGGAAATCTAGAGGCTTTAGAGATAGATAACAAGCAGGTCGTAAGCTGTATATCAGGAAGAGATATTATCGTCAAGAAAATCAAAATGCCCAAAATGAATGAAACCGAAGCTAAAGAACAGATCAAATGGGAAGCGGAACAATATATACCCTACGATATAGAAGATATAACTCTCGACTTTGAAATAGTCAATCCCGACGCGGGCGAGGATTCCATGGAAGTTCTTCTGGTGGGAGCAAAGAGAGACACCGTTGAAGCAAGAATGAATCTTTTCCGAGAACTTGGTCTTGAACCCATAATATTAGATATAGCCGCTTTCTCACTACAAAATATATTTGAATTTAATTATACCGTTAACCCGAATAAACTCGTGGGGCTTTTCGATATCGGAGCACAGTCGACAACAATGAGTTTTATTTCCGGATCAATAAACCATTTTACCCGTTCGGTATCCACATCGGTAAACAATCTAATACAGGCTTTGCAAAGAGAAGCCGGCATCGACGGAGAGAGAGCTATCGATATAATCAAGTCCGGAAAAAAAGAAGATGTGGATCAATACGCTTATCAGAACGCTATGGAAAGTTTTCAAGACGACCTCGGAGTAGCCATAGAAAGGATATTGCCTTACCTGCCGGAAGGTTTCGAAAATTTCAACGAAATCGTTATATGCGGCGGAGGGAGTCTTATTTCGGGACTACCACAATTCTTAGAAGAAAGATTTGGCGGTCACACAGAAGTTATAAATCCATTCATTAAGTTTGAGTATGACAGCGAATCTACTCTTATTAAAGTTCCAATACAAAAAGAAGCTCCGGTTCTCGCCCTTGCTCTAGGCTTATCTCTTAGGGGGTTATAATCATGATAAAAGTTAATCTGGTACCTGAAGAACAACGAAAGAAAGTAAGAGAAGTTAAATTCAAAAGACCCGCTTTACGTATTCCTAAACTCGACATGATTCTTTCTATCTTGTTACTGTTATTTTCCATAGGATTGGTCGCGTGGTTGAATTTCAGTAAAGACAGGGAACTCCGGAACCTTAACAACGAAATAGCAAAAGCGCAACAACAGCTTAAGGAGCTCGAAAAAGAAAGAAAAATGGTGGAAGACATAGAAAGGCAACAGGCAGAACTTAAAGAGTGGGTAGCACTCGTTCAAAATCTTAATGAAGGACGCGCGCTATATTTTCACATACTGGACGAATTAAACAAACTAAAACCTGAATATATGTGGCTTGTTCTGTTCGAGGAAAGCAATAAACGTTTCAAATTGAACGGAAAAACTTTCTCCAACTACATGATCTCAAATTTTATGGATAAATTAAACGGTTCATCTTATTTTAGCGATGTAAAATTAGACGAAATTAAAGAAACCGAAGAAAAAGAACATTCGGTTATTGGTTTCCAATTATCTGGCGGAATAACTCAAGGAGGTTCAAATTGAAAGGAATGCGGGCTTCCATAATTGTAATTGTTCTTGCTCTTTTAATCGGCTTTGGCATGTATTTTACTGTAATAAAAGAAAAGGATTCGAAAATCGCCGTAAAAAGAAAAGAATATAAAGAATTAGAAACTCAACTTAGCAAAACGATCGCGGTTGTAAAAAGAAAGAAAGAAGCTGCCAGAAAACTTCAAATTGTTTCCGCGAAATGGAATCAGGCGAAAAAAATGCTCCCCACGGAAGCAAGCATATCGACGTTGCTCACCACACTCACTAAAGAGAGCTCAAAGAATGAAGTTAAGATCAAGCATCTAAAACCTTTAGGTCGAAACTCAAAAGAAAAATACGACGAAATACGAATTGAAATACAGGTCCACGGAGGCTATCATAAAATAGGCAGTTTCCTGGCCGATTTGAACAATATGGAAAGAATTGTAAACATAAGAGATTTGAAGTTAAATCCCGTTTCAAGTTCGAATGAAGAAGAAATGTTGTTATCGGCTTCTTTTAACTTGCTCACTTATGTAACAAAAGGAGGAAAAGTTGAAGGATAAAATATCCTTTAAATTCATTTTAATTTTCATGACTCTTTTAATCCTTTCGGGTTGCGCTGAAGAAAACGGAGGCAATATATTCAACGAAATTCTGGCAAAAACAGTAAAGTTTTTCTCTCCCGAAAAGAGTGAAGCAACTACGGGTAAAGCCGAAATTTTCAACATCATAACTGCCGCTGATGACACTGAAGGAGAAAGTAGTGAAGAAGAAATCGACAGCGCAATGATGGATTCGCTGGAGAATATCGGCGAAGCCCTTAACTGGGTTAGAGCTTTTTATTCGGATAGAGGGAACCCCGATCCCTTCGCGCCTTTGCTTACGGGCTCTGAAGAACAGGAGAAAAAGCTGAATGTCGACTTAGCTGAATTATCCGGAATTATCTGGGTTAAAGATAAATATCTCGCTATTGTGAAAGAAGGAAACCGTGGTTTTGTGCTAAAAGAAGGCGATATAGTCGTCGGAGGCAAAGTTTTGAACGTCACAGATTCGTCTATTAGTTTTTTACTCAGAAAATTCGGAGAGCAGACAAAAGTAACTTTATCTTTAAAAAAACAAGAGAGGTGATTTATGTATAAAAGAATTTCCCTGTTAATTTTATTACTCCCCTTTATAATTCTGGGTAACCCTGAAGGTGAACCGGAATTAACGGATATTGAAGTCGGCTATGTCGACGGTATGACTGAAGTAACTTTCATTCTTACCGATTATGCAAACTGTTCAGATTTTACCATGGACAATAAAATAGTTATCGACCTTCTCCAAACAAAAGACGCGATCGAAGGGAATCTGTGGAATATCAATAGAGGCGGAATAGAAAGCATAGCTTTATCGTATATCGCCTCCGCTTCTCTGACACGAATAGTTATTGAACGCTCGGAAAATTTTAGTTATGAAATTTCCAATCCAAGCATAAATACAATTTCCCTTAAATTGAACAGCGAAAGCGGTTCTTTCCAGACCTGGAGTGTCAGCGGTAAAGCCGAGACAAAACAGGAAAAAACAACAGGGAAATCCTCTTATCAAGGAGACACACAAAAAAGAATATCGATGAGACTTGAAAATGCCGATCTGGTAACCACCCTTCGTTCCATAGCTCAAGCCAGCGGAATGAATATTATCATCGGCGACGAAGTCAGAGGTGTAATAACCGTAGAACTGGATAATATAGCGTGGGAAGAAGCTATGGATCTGGTTCTGAAAACAAAAGGTTATACCTATGTCATTGAAAACGGAGTCATAAGGATTGGGAAGCCTCAAACATTCGCAAAAGAACAAGAAAATATTGAGATGTCCAAACCTATAAAAAGAAAGGTTTTTGTACTCGAGTTTACCACACCCCAGGAAATATCGAGCCCAATAAAGTCACTGCTATCCAAGAGAGGAATAATAGAAACGGATGTTCGAACAAATTCCATTATCGTTAGCGATATAGCATTAAAACTAAAAGACGTGGAGAGCCTTGTAAAAGCGCTGGATAAAAAGACTTTGCAGGTCGCCATAACTTCTAAGATAGTGGATATAGACAGGACCGCGGCCAGAGAACTGGGGCTATCGTGGCAGGTGACAGGTCTGAGGAACGAGACCTTTAATGTTGACGGAGATGTTCAACATGTCACTCCCGCAGGGCCGGCAACCGGTGCTTTTGTTAACGTTGCCACTGTTCAGGATTGGGGCAATCTTACAACCCGTCTTATGGCTATGGAGCAGGATCAGAGGCTGGATATTACCTCGAACCCCAGGGTTACAACAGTAAACAACAAAGAAGCCACCATTTTCGGCGGTAAAAGATTCGCGATAACCACTTTAGATATCAATGGGCAGCCTATAACCAGATGGTATCAAGCCGGTATCGAATTAAATGTTACTCCTCATATAAACTCAGCCGGAGACATTACAATGGAAATCGGCGTGGAAATGAGCGATGTCGTTCCCGG
>CAZVXD010000009.1:0-22501 GCA_964631335.1 uncultured bacterium | reverse complement strand
AATATATAAATTAATAGTTAGAAATTGATCTTTACGTTAAAGGCTCCGCCGTAACTGGTTGAAGACATATTATCGAGTCTGTTGTTGATGTATCTTGTGAAATTGATTGTCAGATCCCCGGATGCCATATTCGTAAAAGTGTAGCTACCATTGAGATTGAATTCCATGGTTCGGGTATCTTCTTTTAAAGATTCGTCACCTGAAACATCGGACCTATAGCTAACATTATCCTTAATACTGAATGACGCGCTCAGATATACTGGTTTATCAAACTTAAGCCTGCCAAAGAAAAGCAACGGAAATCCCTGGGCAGAAGGTTTCAAAGTATAGTCACAATTTATCCGTATTTCTTCTGATTGTCCGCGAGTGTTGAGTTTTGAATCCGGATAATCTCTATTTATATTATTTCTGTAAGTCATAGTTAAACCCAGACCATTTTTAAAATCCATATCGAGAGTCGGCAGGAAACTACGCGAATAATCGCCTGAAGAAAATTCTTCACCGGCAAGACCTCTGGTTGCCGAAGAATCCTGGCTAATTGAAAACGATAATGTTGCCCGCCGCACATAATTGTCCAAAAAGGGTATGTATTTGTGGATTCCCGGGAAATTAACATCGATTTCAGGCAGAAAGGTAAATTTCGGCAAAGTGGTGTATTCAATAGTTTCTTTCGGAGTCTGTGTGTTCTCTTTCTGAAAATCATCCGGAGTATTTAGGGATTTTCTCCAGTTTAACTTTAAATTTACTATTGAAAAAGAAAATCCGGAAGACAGAGAAAATATCAGGTCGCTATAACCTCCATCGTTTTTTTCCACCCTTTCAAAATGAGAAGATTCCGGCGTGGTTTCTATTCCATATCTAAATCTATAACCCGGGAGCGAATTCAAATAAGAAAAAGTCCCCTGTTTGCTCCAGGTAACCGAAGCCCTAACCGGAGAGATATTTTTGGCAAAACCCGAAATAACGGGAACCTTTTCCAGTAACGAGCCTATTTTGAAATCATCGTTCAGCCTTATGGTTCTATCCTGGCTGCATCTACGAACATCAAGAGAATCCCCCAGGGTCCTCGCGTACTCGATCTCATGGTTCTGGCTAAAAGATGTTCTATATGTCACGTTTAAACTGTTAACTCCTAATTGATCGGATCGATGACTCGCGCTGATTTCTTCTTTTAGTAAAGCCGCGTCTCTTGCAAGGTCGGACAGAGAATAATCTTCCGAAAAGATATCTTTATCCCGGAGGTCATTTCGCGCGGTCAATGAGTAATCCACATCTATCCATCTGATTGGTTCGTAGGCTAAAGTGGCGTAAGAAGTAATTTCTTTCTTTAATGGTACTTCTATTTGCTCATACAAAGAGTCTTTATAATTGTATTTTTCTCTTTCACTGTATTCATAAGAGGTCTTAAATCCTATATTTGAAGGCAGTAAAGACGAAGATTTTCCCGAAAAGACAGGAGGAGAAAGCCGCGGCATCTGCAAACTATAATTCAACGAAGCGGTTGTACTCATGGTTGTATCCGCGCTCTTTAAGGGAGTAAAGCTTCCTCCTCTTCTATACGACCCGCTCAATTTTAAATTATCGATTGTGTGTTTTAAAAACCAATTATCAGATTCGGCCGGTTTCGAAAGACTGACGGTAATATCTCTCGAATATCCCTTATTGGCAAGAGAATCTGCATCTTCCGGAGATAATTTGATATCTGAATTTACCATATAAACAGGAGTCCCCTGACTTCCGCTAACGTTATAAGAAACAGGCAAACTAATAAATTTGTTTAAAAATTTCCCGGCATCGGCAGTTATTTTAAAACCCTGAGAAACAACTTCTCTATCCCCTAATTCTCTTAAATCGTCCAACCGGCCTTTATAATTGGAGGATTCCCGGCTAATATTGTAAGTCAATCCGGTAATAAGGTCTCCTACATTTGTAGATAAAGATAAATCGACATCGCTGCCTAACCTGTTGTCCGCTCCTTTGAGAATTATATCGTTGATCAAAATTTCACTCTCCAACCTTTCTGCAGTATTGTTTACCACACCAAGCTGCAAAAAAACAATATTCTGAAAAGAAGGAGCGCCCTTAAGAGAATACCTGCCTTCTAATGTATCCCCTGCCATCTTTAAGTCGGTGAAATCATCGAAAAAAACATGAACAGTATCCCATTTGTCCCTATAAGCAAAAGTATTGAACTGGTAATAATTTAGAGGATCGGTAAGAAGCCTTATAAAAACTTCTACAGAATCATTCGTATTTTCTTTAAATAAAGTGGTATAAAAATTCAATTCTTTGTATAGACGGAAATCGTAACCCTTCCCCCTGCTTTCTAAGGGCAACTCGAGATAGTTTTCCACTAAACAATAATTATCCGGAAGCAAGGAATCAACTTGAAATGAAAGAGACTGTTCTTTTTGATAAGAGTAAGTCCCGGGCTCTCTTATTCTCTCTACCGGAGAAACATAATCTTCATCCTCGCGATCGTTCCTGAAACTTACCTTAAAAGAACCACCTGCGCTATTCACGGAATCGTTTAAAGAAAAACGCACCCCTTTATTTTCCCACTTATTGCCAACTATATCTATCTTTGCGATAGTAATTCTCGTATCCGTATTCATTCCCGTAAACCACAATCTTGTATATTGAATTCTTTCAAATGACGGATCCCCTATTTTTTCAAAACACAATGAATCCTGAAGAGGCACAACAAATACTTTCCATCCGTTCAAACCTTCTTTAGACAAGTATTCCCCGGAAGAGAGATCTATCCTGTATCTAAAGAGGTCGTTTTCTGTCTCAAAAGTATAATCGCCATTAAGATCTTCTGAATCCAATTGACGATTACCTTCTTTATTCTTCGTTCTCACCGAATCACCGAAAGAACTGGGATCGCCGTTAAAATCATCCACCCCTGCGTCATAATTGTCCGGATCGTAAGCCCACTGATTGTCGTTCATCTTTACTCCATCCAGCCCCGTGTCTTCTCCTCCCTGTAAAGATCCATCTCCATTCTTATCTTCGGTATCCCACTTTCCGTTGGGAGCTATAATCGAATCGGCTCCCGAAGAACTTCTTCCCCATCTCGCCTGATCTTCGTCCATATTATTTCCCATGTCGAAAATCAATTCCCCCTCATCGGCTTTAACCCAGATTTCAAGGAAATTCTGCCTGGAAAGATTCTGCTCTCTCGTAAAAGTTCTCATAATTCCGCCCCATTGATCTCTATTATCCGGCTGAAAAGAAAGCATCATTACACCGATTTTGCTCTCCGCATAAGAAACATCCTCATATTCACTAAAAATATCCCTTTTGGAGTAATGGCTATCGGAAAACCATTCTAATTTAGCAAGATTATTGACATCGATCGTTTCGTCTGGCAGACTCGAATAATTCCACGCCTGAGCGCTAAATCCTAAGGAAACGGGCCGGGCGACGGATTCCATATCATCCAGATAACTTTCTCCGTTCGTCGCCGGATTCGGCATAGAAAAACCGTATGAACCGTCTATATTGAAGTGCGATTTGCTGTCTTCGTCGACAAAAGGAAGACTGGCGAAAACTCTGTTAAGAAATTCCGGTTCTTTATCCAGAGAAAAATCTACCTTGCCCAGAGCAATGTTAGAAGGTTCTTTACCCACACGAGGACGATAACTGTCATCATCTGAACGGGTAAGAAAACCAAAATCAACATTTAGGCGGCTGTCTTCTATCGGTTCGGTTTTAACATTAAGTTGAGTTTTGTACTTCGAGTCGAAAGCAAAATAAGGTTTACATTTAAATTCATAAGTTATTTTCGCGTCAGGAGGCAGCTGTGCTCCCTCTAAAAACTCTACCTCTCCGGTTATATAATCGATTTTATAATCCGTATTACGCGTGAGTTTACTTCCGTCAACTTTCAAAACTTCAGAATTTTCGATAATAGGACCGCTGCTTTTTAATCTAAAATTCCCTGTGGTTGAAGATGTGGTTGTAATCAATATTTCATAATCAACCCCATAAGGCTGCCCACTGGCTGAACCAGGCAATTTTCTGTATATTTCCGGAACGGTGTCCACGCCCAACCCCGAATTTAAAAAAGGAAGGCTGTCAGGAAAAATAAGACAACCGTCTCTCCACAAAATCTGGGATGATATTACTTTCCCTTCTTCAGTTGTAATTCCAAGCACTTCGGCATATTCCCTGCCTTCGCTGTTCGTTTGACTATTATTCCCGGACGACACCACTCTATAAATTTCTATATCCACATTCGAAGGTTGCCTTGTTCCAAGAGAATATACGTTGCGCATCTGGTAATTCCAGGAAGGATCGTTCGGAGCGGGGTTAATCGATTTCAATTGATAAAGGGTTTTCTTATCACCGGTTAAATCTCCCAATGTATCTACTCGTCCCGTAGAATCGGCATAGATCAAATAAACCCCCAATCTCCGATTACTTATTTTGTATGGATTTAATATATGAAAATATGGTAAAGGAGGTTTCCCCGGGATTATAAGTTCCCTCAATTCATAGTCCACAAGATCCTCGAGTTCAATGAAATAAACATCACCAATCGTATCGCCGTCGAACTTCATCAGATTATATTGCTCTCCTTCCGTGGTGTAGTCGATAAAAAGCTTATACCTTATTAAAGAATCCGAACGATGAGGCAATCCGGTATAAAAATATTCTTCCCGTAAATAATCCTTTTCGTTTTTTACCTCGACTTTGCTGCTGATATTTACGGCATCACTGCCCGAAACTTCATCGCTTTCCAGCTTACCCGCGCTCAAATCGAATGAAGTTGAACCTATTTTACCTCTCGTCGCTATCCCAAAGAGTTTTTCACTTCCGGTCTCGGCAATACGCCCCAGGTGGAGTTCCTGTATTATATCATCTTCATTTCCTACCGCTCCACCTTCGGCACCGCCATACCAGATTTTCATCACATTATCCTGCTCGGGTAAATCGGAGTCATGATTTATATCCACATGCAATTTTTCTCCTATAGTTCCGCTTATATCCGCTTTAAGTCTCATATCGAGAATAATCAGAGGATAGGAAGAATATATTCCATATTCGCCGTATGTCTGTCTGTTTTGTTTCAACTCTAAACCTATTTCGGTGAACCCACCTACTTTTAAATTCCCTCCTTCCCCAAGAATATAAGTTAACCCTCTGGGCATTTTTAAATCCAGGTCTATATCCGGGATAAGCCCTTCTCTGGATTCCGCTCCGGTTCTTCCGGTCTCTTCTTTTATTCCGCGAGCGAGAAGGGTTCTAAAGTTGCTATTAAATGACTGCTCGCTCCACTCCACAAGATCCTGTCCCGCCTCCGAATACAGAAAATACCCATTGTAAAAATAGTTTATGTTGAGAAAACCATCCGACAAAGAAGAAGATTTCGTGATTTCTTCCTGATAGTACGTATTATCGGGAAAATTAGAAAGATTAAGATATGAAACTAATATCAGAAGGACCAACATCTGCCATCTTAACCGCTATTTTAATAGATTCTTTCATACTGTTCGGATTCGCGATTCCTTTTCCGGCTATATCGAAAGCCGTACCATGATCCGGAGAAGTCCTGGGAATGGGCAATCCCAGAGTAACATTTACCCCATCTTCGTGATGCTCAAGTTTAAAAGGGATCATCCCCTGATCGTGATAAAGGGCAACGGTACAATCCTTACTCTGGAACCCCCAATAGGAATCCGCGGGGAAAGGACCTTCTATATCTATACCGCTTTTCCGTAATTCTTTTATCGCTGGCTTAATTATTTTTTCTTCCTCGTCTCCGAACAAACCCTCATCTCCCGCGTGAGGATTTAACCCTAAAATCCCGAAAGACGGATTTTTTAAACCCCAATAAAGATTCAGATATCTTCGGGCAAGAAGCACTTTTTCCAAAATCAATTCTTTTGAAAGTAATGAAGGAATAGAAACAAAAGGAACGTGTGTGGTTAAAAAAATTATTTTCATTCCGGGAGCGACCATCATCATACCAAAGTTTCCGCTTGAAAACTTCTCGGCCAAAATTTCCGTATGTCCGGGATACGAAAAACCGGCAAGATGAAGAGCTTTTTTACTTATAGGCGCTGTCACTATACCTTCACACATACCTTCTTTAGCGAATTTGATCGCTTTGATTATAGAATCATAGGCAATCTTGCCGTTTTCCTTGCTGATTTTACCCGGGAAAAAATCACCTTTAATATCTACAACTTTAACCTTATCGGGAACTTCTATGTCTAACTCCTGAGAATAATATTCGATCGCTTTCTGATTACCGAAAAGTATAAAATCTCTTTCGTAAGTAGTAAGAGCTTTAAGAACAACCTCTATTCCGATGCCCCCAGGGTCTCCGAGAGTAATGCCAATCATTTAATTTTGACTTCGTTTTATATTTTTTTGATATATATATGCTGTTTCTCTTCTTCAAGCCATTCACTGAGTATTTTCATCATTTTTTGCTGCATTAAAACATTGCTCAATCTGTCTTTGATCTCAGAAAATTCCGGCATTCTGCTTTCTTCTTTGTTTTCAACCTTAAAAAGGTGAAAATACATACCTTCCAGAACGGGATCGGTTATTTGTCCTGTATCCATTGTATCAATCAAAGAAAGAATCGCGGGAGGGAAAGCTCGTACAGGTAAGGGTCCTACTGTCTCTATTTTATATGGAAGTACAGAATCATCATTATTCCAACGTTTTTTGATTTCCAAAGCTCTTTTTTCCGCGGTTTCAACCTCTTTTTCTTTGAAATCAAACTTGAGCAATATTTGTGAAATAACTACGTTAACACCCTTTCTTTCATCTAACCTTATTATATGATAACCGGCGGGAGATTCAAAAACCTCTGCTTCGCCTTCCTTAAGCTCCATCACCCCTGTAAGATGAGGAGGTATATCGCCGGGAGATAATTCACCCAATCTCCCTCCGTAAGGTATTGTGGCAACATCATCCGAATATTCGCGTACCAGATTTGCGAAATCTTCACCTTCTCTATACTTCTCCAATACATTTTCCGCTTTTTCAAATAAATAATTTTCTCCCTCCGGCAATACGGGAATCTGTATTTTCTCGAGGGTGACGCTTTCCGGCATAACGAGTGAATCCTTACGGGTCCGATAGAACTCACTTATTTCGGCGGGAGAAATCCGAAGTCTATCTTTAAATTTCAATCCGAGCATTCTATTGGTATAAATCTGCACCCTTATTTGCTTATTATAGATTTCATTCATATATTCGTTTTTTTCGAGAGTGGCGGCAAGTCCGGGTGTATTCGCAATCAATTGCTCCCTCATTTGAGCGACTTCGTCTTCGCTCACTTTGAGAGTCTCCGCTTCCGCCAGCCGAAGAATCACTTCGTCGTTTATCATCTTTTCGAGGAGTTCATTATAACCGATACCGGGATATAACGTCGAGAGATAATTTACCTCACCTTTAGTTATGGGTTCTCTATCGACGACACAAACAAGCTCGTCAAACGCCATAAACAAAAAAAGTATAAGCATTACTTATTTCTCTGAAGAAGGAAGCCCGACGGGAGCTGAAGGAATACCCATTTCCTTCTCTAAAACTTCCTGATATATATTGTATGAATATTTCTCTTTCAGAGAATCTATCACAGCCTCCGATCTCTCCTGAAATCTTTTTGTTCTGATTTCTCTCGCGATCGATTGTGAAACATCATCATAGGTTACCGGGGATCTTTTTCTAGAATGCAGTTTTATTATGTCATAATTAAATTCCGTCTGAACAACATCTGAAATTTCTCCCGGTTTTTTCAGGTTAAAAACCGCGTCTTCAAAGAGAGGATAAGCGGCGAGTTCACCTCTTCTAAAAGTTCCCAGATAACCTCCATTCTCCGCAGTCTCACTGTCAGTCGAATATTCTTTCGCGAGTTTAGTAAAGCTCTCTCCTTTTTTCAGTTTTGCAAGGATTTCTTCCGCCTGCGCTTTAGAGTTCGCGGATATATGCGAAACCTCTACTATGGAATTGTAATCTTCCTTGTTGTTCTCAAAATAACTTCTCGCTTCGAGATCTGAAACAAATTGAACCTCCGAGAGAATTTCCTGCATATAAGCGTTTGTAAGTAACTGTTTTTTAAACTGCTCGAACTTTTCCTGTATTTCCGGCTTTTCCAGAAAATCCTTCTTCAGCGCTTCTTGATAAACTATTTCATTTATAACCCAATTTTCAAGTAATAGTTCTCTGTTTTCTGCAGAGGTTTGTACTAAAACCTGAGGCGGGACCTGGCGAAGAAAATCCTCTACGGTTAAAGTTTTCTTTCCTACTTCGGCTATTACTTTTCCGCTGCTTTCTTTTTCTTTCTTACAACCTACAACAAACAAAACACTGCCAACAATAAACAATAAGCAAAAGTTTTTCATATTAAACATTAAACCTACCTCCTTAGCAATTAAATTGCGTTTTTTAGTCCAATATTTTGAGCC
Organism: uncultured bacterium; assembly: GCA_964631335.1. Taxonomy (GTDB): domain Bacteria; phylum Hydrothermota; class UBA3072; order UBA3072; family UBA3072; genus JAFGHJ01. The sequence goes on along the minus strand of CAZVXD010000009.1, from coordinate 14,069 downwards.
CAAATTTCTCTTTATTCTGATCTAAGATTCTCTTCCCTATCTTTCTTGCCTGATCCTCTCTATAATCTATCCTTACGGAAGCTTTTACATCCGAATAACCGGGCAAATAACTTTCTTTGATATCCGTCACTTTTATAATAGACCACCCTCTGTCAGTTTTAAAAGCTTTTGAAATTTCCCCTTTTTTCAAAAGGAAAGCTTCCCTTCCTATGGCTCCCCTCTGGTCTTCTTTTATGTAACCAATATCGCCGCCCTTCTTCTTTGCCGCTCCTATAGATAATTCCCGGGCAAGAGCTCCAAAATCCTCTCCTCTTAAAAGTTTCATTCTTATTTCCTGCGCTTCCTGCTCTTCCTTTACTTCAATTAAAGAAACCTCTCTCCTTTCATCGATCCTGTATTTTTCCCTGTTTTTCTCGTAAAATTCCTTCAGCGCCTCATCGTTTTCTTTAATTACCGGCAGAATCTCTTTCCTCTTGAAGAAATCCAATGTGGCGCTTTCAATACTTCTTTGATAGGCATCAGCAAAAGAAGGTTCTCTTTGGATACCCAGCCTTTTGCACATTGCCACTAAAGTTCCTTTATAGATGTTATCTTCTATAAATTTAATCGCTGCTGCCTCACTGCTAAAAACGCTCATATCTCCTATCTGAGCGGCATCTGCCAGGAAATCTCGGATCGTATATTCCCCGATCGCGCCTTCTCCCAACACAATATCCATGTCTTCCTCCTTAAAAGGACTTCCTTTTCCTCGGGAGTTTTCTTCGTACTCACTCATCCTTTTACCAAAAAGAGAAAGTCCCTCTGAATTTAAACTAGGGTTTGCAATCCACGGAATAAAAATCTTAAATTTATACATAAAAAGCGAATTCTTGTCCCGGGCAACCATAGACACAAACCGCGGTTGAGAGATTTCTTCCATCATCTTCTCTCTATCTATGATCTTCTCCCCATCATTTTCTTGCACCTCGATTATCTTGACAATATTCCAGGTCACACCATATTTCAAAGGGATCGAGACGTAGCCTTTACCTCTACTAAACAGCAATCTAAAAGAAAGAGGAAAGCTAAACGACCAGGAGAGAGGACGTTCCAAAAGCCCCCTGGATTTTCTAAGCGCCGGACTAAAAGAGTATTTCTCCGACACAGCCCCAAAATCATCTCCGTTAAGAACTTCCACATAAGCCTTTAAAGCTTCAAAAAAGGTTTTCGTCTGAATTAATCGGACATTTAACTTCTTGTTTAGATTCTCGTAAAAAAGAACACGCTCGTACAAAGTTGGCTCTGAAGCCTCTTTAGAGTATTTTCTCAAAGTTTTACTTATTATTTGCTGCTCGAAATTCCCATCTACTCTGATTCTCACGGAATCTACATACCCTTTTTCTTTAGCCAATTCAAGAAAAACCATATTTTGCAGATACTGATCCAGACTTAGATTTTCAGGAACATCTTCCTCGAAAATTTTTTTATCCCCAATTACCGCAACAGGCTTTTTCTCCGAAACAGAGAAAAAAGCTAACACCAAAGCAAAAAAACACATATCTATCCTCCAGAATTTTTTTCTGATAACATAAAATATATTTTATATAAGTCAAGAGGCAACTTACTTAAAAAAAGACGTTTCAAACAGACAAATGTTCCGTACAAAGATACTCGAATCTCGACTTATCAAACTTTACAATTCCACTGCAGAAAAGACATACCAGAAAACCAGACTTTTACCTGCATCAAAAGTTTTAGAAAAAACAAACATAATTTATCTCATCAAACCAAAAACTGATAAACTATTTAATTACTTCTTCTTTTACTATGGTTATTGTTTTTCGATTTCCACTTAAGACCTAAAGAAATTTGTATGCAGAACCGATGCTTACTGAAGCTTAATTGCTTTCCCCATTGTAGGTTTACAATTTTCTGCCCTTAACACACCAAAATATAAACCTGCGGCGCATTTATTACCCGCATAATCGTTCCCATCCCAGGAAATAGTAATTGTGGGAGACGACATCTTATTTAAAGGAAAAGACTTGACAAGTTTTCCGCTTACATCATAGATACAAAAATCAGCATTATCTGTACCCTCGGGTAAATTCAAAACAAACTCAGTTAAACTGTTGAAAGGGTTGGGCAAAACCTCGAAACTTAAAGAAGATGGGTTGCCAAGGGATTCTTCTATACCTGTAACGCCATCTTGAAAAATGTTGAGTAATCCATAATCATTCTCCGTCCAATAAGAATAGTTAACTATGTATATCACATCCGTTTCAGGGTTTACTAAGATATCAGAAGAATAACTATAATGAGGGAGGATATTAATGTTTTCAACGATCTGGATAACCTCATCAGTTGAACCATCTATAACATGAAGGGTTCCACCATTCATCCTGTCAACACATGCCACATATATACGATTCAATTCCGGGTTGACAGCAAACGCTCTGGGATCACTCCCAACTCCAATAGTCGTAATCACGGAATTTTCAGCTCCGTCAATTATTGAAACATCATCGTCTATACCTCCATAATTTGCCGTGTATATTTTGTTTGTGGATTGGCTTACGCAAACTCCAAGAGGTCCTATTCCAACTGGAATAGTAGTCATTACTGACCACTCCCCCCCATCATAATCCAGAACAGTAACAGAACTGCCAAGATAATTTGTTACATAAACTCGGTGTGTTTCTGAGTTTACACAAACACCGACACGTCTAGCCGTATGTCCTAGGTCAATTATGCTATGTACAGGGTCATTTAAATTATTCAAATCAATCAAAATCATCTTGTTGCTTTCGCTACATCCCACAAAGGCTATACCAAGTATAGTATCAATATCGACTGCGCAGGGTTCATATCCTTCAAAGGGATCAAGGTCAACAGTCTTAACCTCATAGATAAACGATCCGCCATTATAAATACAAAAGTCATTATCTTCGGTTGTCACACAGAAATAGTTCAGGTCCGGGTACACCGCAACATCAATAGGTTTATTAAAACCAGTAACACTACCTGCCGTACTATTGGTTTCTGTGTTAAACAATTGAATTCTTCCTCCTGATGTCTTATCCGCATTGTATTGAGTTGTAAGATATATTTGGTTAAGTTTCAGGTTTCCGGCCAGATATTCGCATTGATATCCTATCTGAACTGAACCACTAAACGTAACCGTGCCGTAACTCATAACCGCAAAACAAAACATCAAACTTACCAGTACAACCTTTCGCAAAAAAGACATATCTTCCTCCCTATTCTTATTTCGATAATTATAGTCCTTCAGAACCACTTAGTCAAGGGCAAATAGAAAGATAGCAAATTTATAAAAAAGGGGGGTTGACATGCGCTAATATACGAATATTTTTTATACTATAAAAAAACTATATTCAAAATTATAAGGAGGTGTTATAAAAAAGGGTTTTAATTTTTTTATTGTTATCTCTTAAATTTTAGTTAAGGGGAAAGTTGATTTTCATAAAAATTTAATTTTTAATACTAAGGAGGTAAATTATGAGGAATTTCGCAAAATCGCTTATATTATTAGTCTTTTTTTCATCTATCCTTTGTTGTGCCATATCGAGAGAAACGAGAGTAAAGAGCCCGGAAGAAATAGAGCCCGCGGATACTATAAGGTATTTGGATAATGGAAATATGTATGAATATAAAATAGTAGAAGAGATCGATCTGGGAGGAAATGTTTATAAAGTCTGGTTCGGGAGGAACAGAGAATATCCTCAGCTTGTAAAATATCGTGGAGAGGTTGGAAAACCAAGCCTGGCATCATTTCAAACTGTTGATTTTTATAAAGCAAGCAAAACAGAAGTCGGCACCCTTTATCCTTCTCCTAATGTAGAATATACAGGAATGAGCAAGTTGATCAGATCTCCGGTTAAAGGCAGGGTGATTAAGGAGAAATTTGTACTACTGGATAAGAACGGAAATGAAATCTGGGGAAGAGAATACCCAATAGAATATGAGAGTGGAGGAGCGGCTCATTATGTTTCCGATAAAGGTGTTGTAGCTGAATATTCCGGTAAAACATTGACCTTCTACGATAGGGAAGGAAACAAATTAAAGGGAGTGGAACTTTTAAATAGAGGAGTAGAAAGTGGTATACATTCCGGTTTGTTCTCTGAAGATGGAAATTATCTTGTTGTCAATATTCAGGATCCCGAGAAAGAGATATTTCCCAGCGGAACTGGAGTAATATTACTCAACAATCGAGGCGAGGAACTATGGAGATTTGAAACAGAGGAAAAACATGTAGGTACTCTGCATATCTCTCCTGACGGCAAATATATAATCGCGTCAAGCACTAATTGGGGACGTGATGAACAAGGCATTTATCGCTCTCTTGAATGCACCACCTACCTCCTCGATAGAGAGGGACATCTTATTAGAAAGTATACCAACTTGATATCCGATCCCGGCGCCTTCTCCTCTTCCGGGAACTATACGATTGTCTGTGATGCCAGAACACATAAAACATATCTATTAGAAACAAAAACGGGTGACAAATTATTCAAGTTTAGTTTGATGGGCACAAGATGGCATGTAAACAATGCTCGTATCGCGGAAGCAGCAAAACTTATCGGGATCACCTATGACGATAAGGTAGAATTAATACAGTTTAACGGAATCAAAGCATGGTCTGGAGAAGTTTCCAATCCCGAGAATCTCTGGTTGAGTGATGACGGAAGCATGATTACCGTAAGAAGCAATAACAAAATATTAAGATTTGAGAAGGTAAAATAGAAATGAGACGCCAAATAATACTTTCGATTCTTATACTCGTTTTCAGTCTTACTTTATATTCATCTCCGAAAAATAAACTAAGGGATATATATGAGATAACTGAAGAAAAAGTTTATGCGGTAAGGATAAGCATTCCAACAATGGCAGATCTTGAGAAGTTGAAGGATTTAGGGATTGTATGCAGGAGCCCGGGTAAATTATCAATAAAAGTAACGGAAGCCAAATTTGAGGAATTAAATGAGGCAGGTTTTGAAGTCGATATAGTTAAAAAAGCAATTGAAGTTCAAGGAAAAAGGGAATCTTTTCCGGTTCCTAAGTTAAGAGAATACAAACCCGGTGAAAACGGCGAAGATCGTCCTATTCCAGATGATGGCGGAGCCACGTGGCAATACAGTCCGATAACTATTACCAGCGCTCCATCCGGAGCCTCAGTAACCACAATTGATGTTCACTACGAGATAGTTCATACTTGGCCTACTGATTTGATTGTAGATCTTACAGATGCAACTATGGATGTCGAGTATAGGTTATGGGACAAAGAATCTTCCTACGATAATATTAATGTAACCGAGTATGGGATTGAAGATTTCGAAGGTGAACTTGTTAATCAGACATGGTATCTATATGCATTGGACCTTTATACGGGAGGTGAAGGATACATTGATTACTGGAAGATAACTGTATATTACGGCGAGGGATACCCTGATCTTAAGATTACAAATGTTGAAGTAAGTAACGATGAACCCTGGGAATGGGAGTCTATAGATGTAACGCTTACTATAACAAATCAAGGAAATGGACCTATCCCTCCAGGCACAAACTTCTGGACCGACTTATTCTATAATGAAATATCCCAACCCTCTCCCTCAGCATCGGGTAATGTATACTTCTTGACTCCTTCACTTTCCGCCGGTGAATCAATAACTCATACGTTTGAAGACATTACGACCGATGCGCCCGGCGAATGGAAAATGTACGGACTTATTGATTCTGATAATCGAGTTTACGAATCAAACGAAAGCAATAATGGTTACGGTCCCATAAGGGTTTTTTGGAAAGAACAAGCTTTTAACGATTACTATGGATGGCCTGTTAAAAATCCAGATTTTGATGATCAATCTCCTTTGAGTGGAACATTTATGGAATTTCGTACTGGAAATCGTTTCCATAATGCAATAGATGTATGTGGTTCTGTGGGTAAAGCTACTTATAATGTTTCAGCTGGTGAGGTAACAAATAGATTAATTGATGATATAAATGGTCAAACAAGGATAGGCAACTTCAATTATATTCACTTGGTTGATATGCCCTCTTACACTATAAGGAGTTGGGTTAACAGTGACACATTAATAGGTTTTACCAACGATCTTGATCATGTGCACTTAAGCGATGGAGCTGATGGGTCTGAGGTGAACCCCCTCAGAAGACAGGGCATTAATCCTTACCTCGATACCGAAGCCCCAGAAATTATTGATGTCTCTTTAGTAAGAGATGGTACTCTTTACGATAAAGTAGACCTTGATGACCTCAAAGGAAAAATAGATATCATTGCTCACGCAAGAGACGATATCAGCATGCAGTGCACAACCGGACCAAAAGCCGTATATAGGATTGGTTATCAGGTATTAACGGTTCATAACGAACCAATCTATAATATCCAATTTGATAATTGGCTATCAAGCGATAATATTAATTATGTGTATGCTATTGATGGTACTAACTTGACGAGAATGACATCTTCAGGGTCAGAACATTATTATATCGTAACAAATAATATGACAAGCAATAATTACCTGGATGCCTCGAGCCTGCCGGCTGGAGACCTTACATTGAGAATCATCGCACAGGATATTAGGGGGTGGGACGGCACGACTTATCAATATAATACATCAGAACCATTCGATGTGAAAATCACAGTATATCCTACCGAAATCAAAGAAGACAAAAAAATACCAAAAACTTTTGCAATACATCAAAATTTTCCCAATCCGTTTTCCCAAAAAACGGAGATTAACTATCAATTACCTGAAGAATGTAATGTAGAATTGGCAATATACAATGTAATTGGGGAAAGAGTAAAAACTCTTACAGACAAAAAACAATCTCCGGGTTACTACAATATGCACTGGTCAGGAAAGGATTTTAGGGAGGAAAAAGTCCCCACGGGAACCTATTTTTTAATATTTAAAGCAGGAAAATTTCAAGACCACAAGAAAATAGTAAAACTTCAATAAGGAGGCAAAATGAAAAGAATGTTATTTTTAATATTGTATCTTCCCCTTATAGCTTTTCCATCAATTGTTTTTGAATGCAGGTACGACAAAAATTCCATATTACCGGTTGATGTTGTAAATCTGGTTCTTCCCGAGGGAGAAGAAGCAGAGTCTCTAAAAGTTGAAGTATTAACCTCCCGCATACTTACAAAAATCGACGAAATCAAAACTCCTCCGAACTATTTAGATTATAAAAAGGAAAGCCTTTCTCCTGAAGTAAGGGCGGAATTAATAGGCACAAATGTCCTCGCGGGAAACAGTATAGCCCGCATTGCCGTATATCCGTTAGTTTCGTTACCTGGAGAAAATAAGATTATTTTTTATGATAATATTAGACTTACTGTTTATACGAATTCTTCAGGTAAACATAATATAAGCCAGAAAGTTCGCACGCAATATTCCGATATAGAAGGGAAAGCCCTAAGAAGTATAATCGATAACGATTATGAGATTTCTTTGCTTCCTAAAGTAAGAGGCGCAGTCAGATCTCTTAATACCGAGTATATAATAATAACTAACGAATCACTAAAATCCGGTTTTGAGATATTTGCCAATTATTTAAAAAAGAAAGGTATTATAGCGGAGATAACCACTGTAGAAGATATAATATCTACTCAAAATTACTATGATCATATCTCCGGGCTTCATGATCCTCCCGGAGCAATTCGCGGCTATTTAATGGAAAAATATGAAGAAGGTGTTAACTGGGTTCTATTAGGCGGAGATGAAGATATTGTTCCTGTAAGATATGGAACTTATTCCAGGAACGATACTTTTGTTGATTTTCAGGCACCCTCAGACCTTTATTATTCTGATTTGAACGGCAACTGGAATGTAGACGGCGATGAGTTTTTAGGAGAACCTCTTGATGATTCGGTGGATGTTTTTCCCGAACTATATGTAGGGCGCATACCCTGTGACAATCTCCAGGAAGTTTCAAATTGGTTTGAAAAATTAGTAAGTTATGAGACGAACCCCGGACAAGGAAATGCAGAGTATCTTACAAAAATCTTGTGGACTGGATCTGACGATGTGAGGGATGGTCCTGCTTACACTATTGAAAACGCGCAATTACCCGGTTATATTTCGCATGATACTACATTGCTTGAAGAAACTGATGGTTTAAATCCTAAAGGGAGTGATGTTATAAAAAAAATGAACGAGCACTTTGGCTTATTATTTTCTTATGGGCATGGTTCTCCTGATAATATTACAGTTTCAGCTCCCGGCAATAATAGCCCCAGCAAAGAAAGAAATTTTCTTGTAAGCCTGGATTCCGTTGATTGGCAGGGTAATTGCAGAAATGACCCCGGAAACGGATTGGATTCGCTTAAAAACAAAGGCTACTATAGTATTTTTAGTGCGGCTTCATGCTTTCAAGCTGCCTTCGATTGGGAAAAATTCCCGGAAAGGTTCTGGTACACCAGAGCTCCATGCATGGGAGAAATTTTCACGGTGTATCCGGATGCAGGCGGACCAGCTTTTAGAGGATATACACGATACGGCGGTCAATACGTTCAGCTGGGAATATTAGAAACTTCTTTTCTTAATAAACTTTTTGTTGATAAGATTACCAACATAGGAGTTGCCGAAGCTCTATCTAAGAATGAATTCCCATTCTATTATGTGCAAAGCAATCATACTCTTTTGGGATGTCCTTTGATGAGAGTTTGGACTGATATTCCAGGAAAAATGAATGTTTATCATGATACACTTATAAATACAGGATTTAAAAATGTGATTATAACTGTGACTGAGGATACCCTCAGATGTAAAGGAAACGGCGTTAGCAATACTTATGTTTGCCTCTGGAAAGGGAACGAAGTTTATGAACGTGGTTACACAGATGAAAATGGGCACCTGAGTCTACAGATAAATCCCACTACAGGAGGAACAATGAGCATAACTGTTACAAAAGAAAATATGCTGCCTTATGAAGGAAAAATAACAGTTAAAGACGGCATTAAGCTTTTAGCAGAAAAAATTTCAGCTGATCAGACAGATCGTTCCCAGTGGCACAGTGTTAATTTCCCCGAAACATACAATAACCCTATTATTGTAATGGGCCCTCCTTCATATAATGACAGCAGCCCAACAACTATAAGAATCAAAGATGTAGAATCAAATGGATTTAAATTCCAAATAGAGGAATGGGGTTATCTCGACGGAATCCACGGAGAAGAAACCATTTCCTTTCTGGCAATGGAACAAGGCGTACATTGTATAGGCGGCAAAACCTGGGAAGCCGGTCGGATTTGCTGCCCTACTTACGAAAATTGGATTACAGTTAATTTCAAATCCCGGGGCTTTAAATGCTACAGCGATATAATAGTACTCACTCAGACAGTTACCGATAATCTTGATTTCCCTGTAGTGACCCGTATAAAAGACATAACTCCATACGGATTTAAAGCTATGATCCAAAATGAAGAAAATAACGAAGATTTACATAAAACCTGCCATGAAAAACCGGAACTTATCCATTATATTGCCATACAGACCGGTAGCGGAAAAATAAAAGATAATGAAATATTCACGGCCACCAAAACATCACCAGGACAAACTCCCGCTATAGATCACGAATGGAATACAATCGATTTTCCTGTCATAGACACCTTAAACGCACCCGTATTCCTTGCTGGTATGCAAACATCTCGCCCCGATATAAAAAAACACCGTTGCGAAAAAGAAAGCGATCCGGCAAGTTTACGTTACAGAGATATAACCAATACCGAGGTCAAACTAAAGGTAGAAGAAGAACAGTCTGCGGACCTTGAAGTCGAACATAGCGCGGAAGATATTGGTTATCTGACAGTATTTAAAACCACAAAAGACACAAGCGCAATCGACAACGGAAAGATATGTGAAAACTATATTAAACCTGCTGCTTCCATTACAATGGGAACCGTTATCCTAAACGTTTCATCCAACTCTGAGAAAAGAGCGAGCATCGAACTTATTGATATTGCCGGACGAATTATAGAGAAACAAGACTATAAACTAAAGGCAGGAAAACAACAACTAAACTTTGGTCAATTTAAATCCGGCATATACTTTTTCAGAATTCTACAAGAAAGAGAGACCAAACCGGAAGTTTATAAGATTACTGTCTTAAGATAACAAAAAAAGCCTCAACTAAAAAGAGCCGCCCTGTTAAGGGCGGCTCTTTTCATATACAACTTTCATTTCTTCATCAAAAAGATTTTACCCAAATATCAAAATTTATGTTTTTTGTATTAACGCCAGCCCATAAGACAGCGGCCTTAATATCCTAAAAACCAATAGGATATTTTTATCGTTTCTTATATCTTCAGGTTTTTTACCGTAACTCTTTCCTCTTTCAAGTTATTCTATCAAATACCCCGAACACCCAAACCAAAACTTACGATTCCAAAGAAAAAGGTATTGACAAAAAAATTTTTTTGATTATTATTGATAATGAAAACCATTTTCAATAACGCATGATTGATAAGGTAACGTTTAAATTGTCCGTTTTTAAAAACAAAAAAAGGAGGAAAATATGCCATTAGGAGACAGAACTGGCCCAGCGGGCATGGGTCCGATGACAGGAAGAGGCGCGGGCTTTTGCGCCGGGTATTCGACACCGGGGTACATGAATCGAGGTTTTGGTAGAGGCGGCGGATTCGGTCGCGGTTGGGGGCGAGGTTTCGGCTGGAGAAGAGCCGGCTACGCGTACGGAGCGAATTATGGTTATGCCACTCCTTACCCGGCTTATCCCGAGAGAATCTCGTCCGAACAGGAAGCCGGTATGCTTGCGGAACAAGCCAGGGCTTTAGAAAACGAGCTGGAAGCGGTTAAAAAAAGAATAAAAGAACTGAAAGCAGAAACAAAAAAATAACCGCCCTCGAACTAAAAGGGTTGAAAAAGTTCTAAACGATGAAAAGCGACCTTGCTAAGTGGTATGAAGAAGAGGGAACCGATTTTTTAGAAAAAATCGGAGTAAGAATCGGTTACACTGTAGTGGATTTCGGTTGCGGGAAAGGGTATTATACTGTCCCCGCGGCAAAGTTAGTCGGCAACATAGGTGTTATTTACGCCCTCGATAATAATAAATCCGTTTTAAATGAGTTGGGAAAAGCGGTGGCGGAAGAGAATATAAAAAACGTTGAATTGATAAGCGACATAAAAAATTCTTCCCTGGAAGATAATTCGGTAGATGTTGTTCTTTGTTATGATGTACTTCATCACATAAACTCGTCGGACAGAAAAATCATTTATAATGGTTTCCATAGAATTTTGAGAAAAGAAGCTCTGTTTTCGGTCTATCCGAAACATTGTATCGGAAACTTACCTTCAAGAGAATTCGCCGATGTCAGCATCGAAGCCGTTATCAAGGAAATTGAAGATTCCGGATTTGTTCTTAATGAAAAAATCAAATCTAAATTATTGCATAGTGGGTCATTTGAAGAAGGTATTGTTTTAAATTTTAGAAAAGGAGAAAAAAATGCCCTGGGTAGATGATAGTAGATGTACAGGTTGCGGAATTTGCGTTGAAGAGTGCCCCGCGGGGGCAATAGTTATGGAAAACAACAGAGCGGCAATAAAAATGGAAAATTGCATACGCTGCGGAATATGTCACAGCGCGTGCGCGGCGGAGGCTGTACGGCACGACAGCGAAAAAATACCGGAGAGCGTAAAAATAAATGTAGAAATGACAAAAGGTTTTATGGAAGACTGCGCTAAATATCTCGGCGGTGAAGAAGAAAAAAGTAAATGTTTGTCAAGAATGATAAAACATTTCAACAAAGAAAAAATCATCGCAGAAAAGACTCTGAAACGGCTTGAAGAACTCCGGAATTAAAATAAATTATACCACGGGAGATGTAAAATGTTTAAAGTAGACGAAACAAAATGTACGGGATGCGGGATTTGTTTGAATGTGTGTCCCGTTAGGGCGATTTCGATGAGCGACGGCAAAGCCCAAATCGAAAAAGAAAAGTGCGAAAATTGCGGCGTATGCGTCTCGGCCTGTCCGGCAGACGCGATCTATTCTGATTCAGATATCGACGCCAAAATTCAGCGGAATGATCCTTCTGGTCAAGGACAAACACTCCCTGGTTCCGGGATAACGGACGGTATGGGCAGAGGTTTAGGGAGAGGAATGGGAAGAGGTTTAGGAAAAGGTCCCCGTGACGGAAGAGGAAACGGCAGAGGCGGCGGAGGTAGAAGGTGATAAAAAACAGGGTAAGTATAGCCATTTCAAGCGGAAAAGGCGGAACGGGAAAAACTTTCATAGCCACAAACCTGGCGAAAGTTTTATCCGAAAAGCGCAACGAAGTCCGTTACCTCGATTGCGATGTCGAGGAGCCAAACGGGCATCTTTTTTTAAATCCGTTTGTAGAGAAACAGGAAGACGTTAATTTACTTTCACCCGTGGAAGTAGATCAGGACAAATGTACTTTATGCGGCAGATGCGCCGATATTTGCCATTATAACGCAATTGCGGTCGTCAAAAACAAGGTTCTAATATTTAAGGAATTGTGTCATGTTTGCGGCGGCTGCACTATCGCCTGCCCCACAGGCGCCATCATCGAAAAAGAAAGAAAAATCGGTGTTGTAAAAGAAGGCGCGAGCGGGGATATAAAAGTTTATTACGCCCTTCTGGAAACAGCGGAAGGCGGAATGTCCCCCCGGCTGGTAAAAAAGGTTAAAGAATATACCGGCGAAGGAATTAATATTTTAGATTCTTCGCCGGGAACAAGCTGCCCCGTTGTGGAAACGGTTAAGGATTCTGATTTATGTGTCCTGGTTACCGATCCCACCCCTTTCGGGATAAACGATTTAAAGCTTTCCGTGGATATGGCCCGGGAAATAGGAATAGAACCCGTGATAATAGTCAACCGGGCCGAATATATGGATAACGCCTTGAAGGAATACTGCGAAACAGAAAAACTGGATATTATAGGCGAAATCCCGGACGAACGAAGGATAGCGGAAAGCTATTCCCGCGGGGAAATAGCTGTAGAAAAGTTTCCGGAAGTGAAAAAAATATTCAAAAATATCGCGGATAAAATATTAAACCTGGCAGGAAAAGAAAGAATAGTTAGAAAAAAAACAGTTAGAGTAAAAATATCAGATAACCAAGCTCCTGAAGCAGCGAAAAAATACGAGGGTTCATCGAGCAAAAGATTAAAGGAATTGGTCGTTATAAGCGGTAAAGGAGGAACAGGTAAAACTTCTCTCACCGCTAGTTTCACCGCTCTTGCTAAATCTACCATAATCGCCGATTGTGACGTGGACGCTGCTGACTTACACCTGGTTTTATCTCCTGAAATAAAAGAAAAAGGCTATTTCAGCGGAGGAGTAGAAGTAAAAATAGACCAGGATAAATGTACCGGGTGCGGCGAATGCGAAAAAGCCTGCAGGTTTTCCGCCATCAAAACAATCGAAAAAAACGGGCAAAAAATATACGAGGTGGACGAACTTGCCTGCGAGGGCTGCGGGGTATGCGAACTTGTTTGTAAATTCGACGCCATAAAAAGCAAAAAAGCGGTAAACGGAGAATGGTTTATTTCCGATACACGTTTCGGACCGATGAGCCACGCTAAATTAGGCGTAGCCGAGGAGAATTCCGGCAGATTGGTAACACTGGTAAGGGATAAAGCGGCTCTGCTCGCAGGAGAAGGTAACTCCGCCGCGATAATGGACGGAGCTCCCGGAACGGGATGCCCTGTTATTTCCTCTATTTCAGGAGTGCATTTCGCGCTCGCGGTGACTGAACCCACAGTATCGGGGGTACACGATTTAGAAAGGGTTTTACAGGTAATCAAGCATTTCGGCGTAAAGTCCGGCGTAGTGGTAAATAAACACGATTTAAATGAAGAATTAACGAAAAAAATTAAGGAAATAGCGGAAAAATATCATTCGGATTTCCTGGGGACAATCCCTTACGGCAAAGAGGTAACAGAAGCCCAGATGAGGAGACTATCGGTGGTAGAATATACCAGCAGTCCTTTAACAGACAACATAAAAAAAATCTGGAGTAAAGTAGAAGAAAAGTTCTCTAACTGATATGTCAGAAAGTGATACGTC